>JAURXS010000376.1 GCA_030654305.1 bacterium
ATGCGCCTGGACGAGGCCTCCGTGCGGGAGTTCGTGGCCGGCTGGCGCCGGCTGCGCCCCGGCCTGCTCTACGGGCACGCCCACTCGCTGTACCTGCTGGCGGGCATGCTCGAGGAGATGGGCGAGCAGCTGCGGCCGGACGGGATCGTCGCCACCAGCATGATGCTCCTGCAGCCCGAGCGGGAGGTGATCGAGCGCGTCTTCGCGCGGCAGGTGACCAACCGCTACGGCTGCGAGGAGGTCAGCCTGATCGCCTGCGAGTGCGAACGCCACGCGGGCCTGCACCTCAACGCCGAGCACGCCGCCGTCGAGCTGCTGCGCGACGACGGCAGCTCGTGCTCTCCTGGGGAGGACGGCCGGATCGTCATCACCGAGTTCGTGAACCTGGGCATGCCGATGCTGCGCTACGAGGTGGGCGACCGCGGCGTGCTGCACGACCGGCCCTGTTCCTGTGGCCGCCCTTCACCGCTGCTGCGCACGGTCACCGGCCGCACCGCCGACTTCCTGGTGGCGGCCGACGGGAGCCGCGTCGCCGGCATCTCGCTGATCGAGAACACGCTGACGCGCTACCCCGGCATCGCGCAGCTCCAGGTCGTCCAGGAGGTCGTCGGCCGGGTCGAGCTGAACGTGGTGCGCGCCGCCGGCTGGGACGAGGCGGTCGCCGCCGCGCTGACGGGCGTCTTCCGCGACTCGCTGGGCGGCGCCGAGGTGGTCCTGCGCTTCGTCGACACCATCCCGCGCGAGCCCAACGGCAAGTACCGCTTCTCGATCTGCCGGGTGCCCGGTGTCAGGAGCGGCGCATGACCAGGACGCAGCCTATGAAAAAGACACGCCGCATCCTGGCCTGGTTCTTCGTCGGGGCGGCGCTGCTGGTCCCCTTCGTGGTGCCGGTGCCCGGCAGCCTCGAGCGCATGCAGCCCCTGCGTTCCCTCGGCGTGATCGCCCACTGGGGGCTGCCCTGCGCCCTGACCTTGCTGCTGTGGCGCCGGGGACCCCTGCGGGGGCGCCTGTTCGCGGCGGCCGCCGCGGCCTGGCTGCTGACGGCGGGCTGCGAACTGGTCCAGGGCTTCGTGGGTCGCCACCCGCGCTGGGAGGACGCCGGCGTGGACCTGGCGGGCGTGGTCTCGGCCGTCGGCTGGGTGCTGGCGCGAGCCCGCGGCCGGCGCGCCGCCTACGCCCTGGTGCTGGCGGGCTTCGCGCTGGTCCCCTACCTGCTGCGCGACCTGCCGGGCATCGTGCGCGGCAGCCGGCTGGCGCAGGCGCGGTTCCCGCTGCTGGCCGACTTCGAGGACGACCGCGAGTTCGCCCTGCTCGGCGACAACGACGAGGGGGGCGGCGTCTTCTGGGTGGGCGCCGGCGCGGGCAGCTCGTCGCGGGTCCTGAACCTGCGCGCCGAAGCGGGCGACGTCTACCCGGGGGTGGTGATCCGCGGTCTGCCGCGCGACTGGTCGGCCTGGCGGACGCTCGCCTTCGACGCCCGCCTCGCGGGCGCGGGTGCGGAGGAACTCACGGTGCGGCTGGACGACTTCCAGGGCCGCAGCGATCCGGTGTGGATCGGGGAGAGCTTCCGGCTCGGGCCGCAATGGACGCGCTGCGTCATGGACCTGCGCGCCGCGCGGCCACGCGAAGGCGCGCGGACATTCAGGTTGGACGACATCGACAGTATGCTATTCTTCCTGGGCCGCCCCGAGGGCGGCGTCACCGTTCAACTGGACAACGTCACCCTGGAGTGAGGCCGTGCGGATCGGGATGGGATGGGACCGCCACCGGCTGGTGGCCGGGCGGCCCTGCCTGCTGGGCGGGGTGCGCTTCGAGGACTGCCCGGTCGGCCCGCTGGGACACTCCGACGGCGACGCGGCCGCCCACGCCGTCGTCGACTCGCTTCTCGGCGCCGCCGCCCTCGGCGACATCGGGCGCCACTTCCCGGACGACGACCCGGCCTGGGCCGGCGCCGACAGCCTCGACCTGCTCGCCCGCGCGACCGCCCTGGTGCGCGCCGCGGGCTGGCGGGTGGGCAACGTGGACCTGACCCTGATCCTGGAGCGGCCCCGCATCGCGCCGGCCGCCGAGCGCATGCGGGCGGCGCTCGCCGGCGCCCTCGGCGTCGGCCCGGAAGTCGTGTCGGTCAAGGCGACGCGCGGCGAGGGGCTCGGCCCCGAGGGCCGCGGCGAGTGCGTGACCGCGATGGCGATCGCCCTGCTGTTGCCGGCGGCACGGGGCGCGGAAGGAGACCCGGCGTGAGCGCGTTCACGAGCCTCAAGGTGCTGGTCCTGATGGGCGGCGACAGCCGCGAGCGCGAGATCTCCCTGCTGAGCGGCGCCGCGGTGGCCCGCGCGCTCGCCGATCTGGGCCACGCGGTGGTCGCGCGCACGCTGACGCGCGTCGGCGACGTGCTGGAGATGGACGACCTGCGCGCCTGGGATGTGGTGTTCCCCGCCCTGCACGGGGGGATGGGGGAGGACGGCCGCCTGCAGGCCCTGCTCGACGTGCTGGACGTGCCCTACGCGCTGTCCGGCCACCTGGCCAGCGCGCTGGCCATGGACAAGGCCGCCACCAAGCGGATCCTGCGCTCCGCGGACATCCCCACGCCGGACTGGCTGCTGGTCACCCCTGATCGTGAAGGCGTGGCCTGGCCGGACCGCGACCAGCTCCTGAAGCGCGTCGACGCCGAGCTGGGCTGGCCGGTGGTCGTCAAGCCCAACGCGGACGGTTCGAGCGTCGGCGTGCGCATCGTGGCCCAGCCGTCGGAGTTCGCGGCGGCGTTCGACGAGGCCGCGGCCGGCGGCCGCGACGTGCTGCTGGAGTCGTACGTGCCCGGGCGCGAGCTGACCGCGGCGATCCTGCTGGGCCGGCGGCTGCCCCTGGTCGAGATCGTGCCCCACGACGGCTTCTACGACTTCGGGAACAAGTACACCACCGGCGCCAGCGACTACCTGTGCCCGGCCCCGGTCCACTCGCCGCTCTACGAGCGGATCAGCGGCGACGCCCGCCGGGCCTACGACCTGCTGGGCTGCCGAGGCCTGGCGCGGGTCGACTTCCGCCTCGACGGCTCCCGCTATTCCTGCCTCGAGGTGAACACCATCCCCGGCATGACCGACACCAGCCTGGTGCCCAAGGCCGCCGCCGCGGTCGGCATCCCCTTCGCCGCCCTGGTGGACGACCTCTGCCGCGACGGCGTCCGGCGCGGCGCGAACCGCTGACCGACCACCCGCCCCGAGGAGCGAGCGCGATGGCCCTGCATGTCTACGACCACGTCACGCGGACCCGGCGCCTGTTCGCCCCCGTCCACCCCGGCAAGGTGGGCATGTACGTCTGCGGCATGACCGTGCAGGACAAGCCGCACGTGGGGCACATGTTCGCCTTCGTGGCCTGCGACATGATCCGCCGCTACCTCGAGCACCTGGGCTACGCGGTGACCCACGTCCAGAACTTCACCGACATCGACGACAAGATCATCGTCAAGGCGCGGCAGGAGGGGATCGACTTCCGGGTCGTCTCGCAGCGCAACATCGATCTCTACCACGAGTACGCCGCCACCCTGAACATCCGGCCGGCGCACCGCTACCCCCTGGTCACCGACCACATCCCGGAGATCGTGGCCTTCACCGCCGACCTCGTCGCCAAGGGCCACGCTTACGCCGCCGGCGGGGACGTGTACTTCAAGGTGCGCAGCTGGGACGAGTACGGCTTCCTGTCCGGCCGCCATGTCGACGACATGCGCAGCGGCGTGCGCATCGAGGTGGGGGAGGCCAAGCTGGACCCCCTGGACTTCGCGCTCTGGAAGACAGCCGCCCCGGACGAGCCCGGCTGGGACTCCCCCTGGGGGAGGGGCCGCCCGGGTTGGCACATCGAATGTTCGGTCATGGCCACCAAGTACCTCGGGCCGCACTTCGACTTCCACGGCGGGGGTCGCGACCTGCTGTTCCCCCACCACGAGAACGAGTGCGCGCAGAGCTGCTGCGGCACCGGCCAGAAATTCGTCAACTTCTGGCTGCACAACGGGTTGCTGTTCCTGGGCGACAAGAAGATGTCGAAATCCGACGGCAACTTCTTCGCCATGGGCGACGTGCTGGCCCTGTTCCCGGCCGAAGTGATCCGCTTCTTCCTGCTCAACGCCCACTTCCGCAGCCAGATCGACTATGGCGAGGACCGCCTGCGCGAGGCCGGGGTCGCCTACGACCGCCTGCGGCGCGGGGTGCGCCGCCTGGCCGAGCGTCGCGCGTCCGGCGTCCCGCCCGTGCCCGAGGGCCTGCTTTCCGGCCCCGGGGAGGCCTTGGCCCGTGCGGTCCGGGAGCACCGGCGGCGCTTCTTCGCCGCCATGGACGACGATTTCAACTCCGCCGGCGCGATCGGCGTCCTGTTCGGCCTAGTGCGCGACCTGAACCAGTACGACGCCGCCGCGGGGCCGGAACTGCTGGACGGCGGCCCCCTGGACGAGGCCTGGGCCCTGTTCGAGGACGCCGACCGGATCCTGGGCCTGCACCGCGAGGGACTGGCCGGACTGGTGGCGGTCGCCGCGCCGGTGGTGCCGCAGGAGGTCCTGGACCTGGTCGCCGAGCGGGTGGCGGCCCGGGCCCGGCGCGACTGGGCCGCGGCCGACGCCCTCAGGGGGCGGATCGCCGACCTGGGCTTCTCGGTCGAGGACGGACCGGGGGGTTCGACGGCCCGTCCGACGGCTCCCGGCGGCGATTAAGGCGCCTTTCTCCTTGACACTTGCGGATTTCAGCCTGTATATTGCGAGGCCCGTCGAATCCGGGGTCGCGAAGGGACGGCCGGCCATCCGGCTGTCTTTCGTCGTCCTGTGTCCGGGAACGGGCTGGCGTAGCTCAACTGGTAGAGCTCCTCACTTGTAATGAGGGGGTTGGGGGTTCAAGTCCTCTCGCCAGCTCCAGCTCGCCTGGTTGCGGCTTTCAAGTGGCGGGGTTCCCGAGCGGTCAAAGGGAACAGACTGTAAATCTGTCGGCGGATGCCTTCGATGGTTCGAATCCATCCCCCGCCACCAGGCATACATGCGGAACGCAGGCGCGACGGATCTCGCCCGCGATCGGGAACGATCAGGATCGGATGGGATCGGCGACGATCCGGTCCGACGTGAAACTCGGGGGCGGGAGTAGCTCAGTTGGTAGAGCATCAGCCTTCCAAGCTGAGGGTCGCGGGTTCGAATCCCGTTTCCCGCTCCACGAAGACGGATCTTCCAGCCGGCGACGCCGGCGCGATAACAGGAACCGGGCCCACGTAGCTCAGCCGGTAGAGCACTTGCATGGTAAGCAAGCGGTCAGCAGTTCGAGTCTGCTCGTGGGCTCCATCCTGTATCTCGAGTGCCTGTACGTGAACCTTTACAGCATCGGGACGTAGGGTCAGGGCTCGTGTCCGACGGGTGCCTGGATGATTCATGCCGCTTCAGGAGGATGCCACTGATGGCTCGCGCAAAGTTCGAACGGACGAAGGAACACGTGAACGTGGGGACGATCGGTCACGTGGACCACGGCAAGACGACGCTGACGGCGGCGATCACGGAGATCCTGTCGAAGAAGGGCCTGGCGGACTACGTTCCGTTCGACCAGATC
>JAURXS010000377.1 GCA_030654305.1 bacterium
CACGTCCGGCAGCACCGCCTGCGCGGCGCGGATGCCCACGATGTTCGGCGGGTTGTGCAGGGGCGCCAGGGAGGAGCACTCCTCGAGCGCCGCCATGACGTCGGGCGTGATCATGACGCTGCCGGCGTACTTCTCGCCCGCGTGCACCACGCGGTGACCCACGGCCGCGATCTCGGCGTAGCTGCCGATGACCCCGTGGGCGGGGTCGGTCAGGGCCTCCAGCACGAGCGCGACGGCGGCCTTGTGGTCGGGCACGGGGCGCACGACCACGACGTCGTCGCAGCCGGGCCGCTTGTAGACGTGGTTCCCCTCTTCCAGGCCGATGCGCTCGACCAGGCCCTTGGCCAGCAGGGTCTCGTGGTCCATCTCCAGGAGCTGGTACTTCAGGGAGCTGCTGCCGCAGTTGATGACCAGGACGTTCCTCACCTGTCGCCTCCGGACTTGTCGCTTCCGGACTTGCCGCCTCCGGCCTGCAGCGCGGTGATGGCCGCCACGTTGACGATGTCCGTGGCGCTGCAACCGCGCGACAGGTCGTTGATGGGCTTCGCCATGCCCTGCATGACGGGGCCCACGGCCTCGGCGCCCGCCAGCCGCTGCACCAGCTTGTAGGCGATGTTGCCGGCGTCGAGGTCGGGGAAGATCAGCACGTTGGCGCGGCCGGCGACCGCGCTGCCCGGGGCCTTGCGCTGCCCGATGGCGGCGACCAGGGCGGCGTCGGCCTGCAGCGCGCCGTCGACGGCGAGCTCCGGGGCGCGCTGCGCCAGGATCAGCCGCGCCTGCTCCACCTTGTCGACGTCGGGCCCCGCGCCGCTGCCCTTGGTGGAGTAGCTCAGCAGGGCCAGGCGCGGTTCGAAGCCGCAGAGCGCGCGGGCGGTCGCCGCGCTGGCGACCGCGATGTCGGCCAGCTGGTCGGCGTCGGGATTGGGGTTCACCGCGCAGTCGGCGAACACGATCATGCCGTCCTCGCCCAACTCCCAGGCGGGGTTGACCATCACGAAGCAGCTCGAGACGATCTTGCAGCCGGGCGCGGTGCCGATGGCCTGGAAGCCCGCGCGCAGCACGTCGCCGGTGCTGTTGACCGCGCCGGCGACCATGCCGTCGGCCAGGCCGGCCCCGACCATCAGGGCGCCGCAGAACAGCGGGTCGGCGGCCTGCAGGCGCGCCTCCTCGAGGGTCAGGCCCTTGTGGCGGCGGCGCTCGAAGAGGCGCGCGGCCAGCGTTTCGCGGTCGGGGTGGTCGGCGGGATCGACGACGCGCAGGTCCCCGCCGCGCAGGCCCAGGGCGCCGAGGCGGTCCCAGACGGCGCCCGGGGCGCCCAGCAGCACGACCTCGGCGACGCCCTCGTCGCGCAGGCGGACCGCGGCCTCCAGGGTGCGGTCGTCGCCGCTCTCGGGCAGCACGACGGTCTTGCGCAGGGCGGCGGCGTTGCGGCGGAGCCGGGCGGTGAAATCCATGGCGTTCTCCTCGGGAGGCGCTGTCTTCCAGGCGTTATTCGGCAAACCTCGCTGGCGGTTGAGGGATTGTCAAACCGCTAACATGGGGCGGAATCGCGCGGTGCGGCGTCAGGCCAGCGGCAGGGCCCGCTCGAGGAGCGCGGGGTCGGGCGCGCCGTCCTGGAACTCGGGCAGCCGGTCGATGAGGTCCTGCAGCGTGAACGACTCCCAGAAGGTCTGGAGCCGCTGGTCCAGCAGGACCCAGATGGTGCGGGTGGTGCACTCTTCCGCGCGCACGCAGGTCTCGGGGTGGGGCACGCACTCCACCAGGGGGGTGCGGCCTTCGAGGGCGCAGAAGATCTCCCAGAGCGAGATGTCGCGCGGATCGCGCGTGAGGTAGTAGCCGCCCCGCACGCCCTTGCGGCTGCCGACCAGGCCGGACTTGCGCAGCGAGGAGACCAGCAGTTCGAGGTACTTGCGGCTGATCTCCTGGGTATCGGCGATCGCGCTCAGGGGGACAGGGTCGTCGCCCTTGGTGACGGCGATCTGCAGCAGGGCGCGCAGGCCGTAGCGGACCTTGGTGGTGATTCTCATGCGCGAATCTCCTGGCTCGAGGCGGACCCCTCTCGCCGAACAATAGGAGGCGCGGGGCCGGGGAGCAAGCCCCGACGCCTTGGTCCCCGACGCCTGGGCTTACTTCACGATCTCCGGCACGCTGCCGACCAGCTGCGGCGGCAGGTGCAGGGGCAGCGTCGTGGCCCGCTTGCGCTCGATGTCGTGGTAGACGCGCTCGACCTGGACCGCGGTCAAACCCAGCGCCGTCGCGGCCTCGGTCGCGGGCACGGCGTGGTTCTTCGCCCACAGCAGCAGGTCCATCTCGGCGTAGGGCAGCACGAAGTAGAACTCGTCCTGGCCTTGGGGCAGCGAGTAGGTGTCGGTCGTGGGCACGACCGAGCAGATGTCTTCGGGCAGCTTCAGGTGCCGCGCCAGCGCGTAGACCTGGGTCTTGTAGAGGTGGGCGATGGGCTTGATGTCCGCGGCGCCGTCGCCGTTCTTCACGAAGAAGCCCTGGTCGTACTCCAGCCGGTTGGGCGTGCCCAGGACGGCGTAGTTCAGCCGGTCGGCGTGGTAGTAGTCCATGGTCTTGCGGATGCGCTGCTTGAAGTTCGTGGCGGCGACGATCTGCAGGTAGGCCTGCAGCGGCAGCCGCACCTCGTGCATCGCGCCCTGCGGGTCCTGCACCACCAGCCGGTAGACGTTCATGCGGTCGGAGTCCATCAGGCCGGCCGGCAGGACGATCTTCGACTTCCAGCCCTCGCCGTACTGCGGGAAGACGGAGCGGATGGCCTCGTCGCGCCGCTCGTAGCAGCCGATGGCCCGCAGCGTCGGGGCGATGTCCTCGACCGCGTAGTCGATGCCCAGGTGCTGCGCGAGGCTCTCGCCCAGGCTGCGGCTGCGGGCGCTGGAATCCAGCTCGGGCAGCATCAGGCCGAACACCTTCTTCGGGCCGAGCGCCTTGACCGCCAGGGCGGCGGTGACGCTGCTGTCGATCCCGCCGCTCATCGCCACCACGGCGCCGCGCCGCAGCATCCGCCGCGACACCAGCTCGCGCAGGCGCTCGGAGATCTCGGCGACGGTCTGGTCCAGATCCAGCTGCAGCACGTTGCGGTCGAAAATGCGGTCGAACATGCGGTCGAACATCCGATCATCCCTTTCGAGGGCGGGTACGTCGTGTCACCGTAAACGCAGGCTACCAGGGTAATCGCACGCCCTGCGGGTGTCGACCGGATTCTCCCGGAGCGCCGCTCCGCCCGCGCCGCGCGCGTTATTGACTTGAGCCTGACGCGCACGGGAACGATAATGTCCTTCCACCGGCGCCCCGCGCCGGCCACCGCGGCGACCAAGGCCTCTGCAGCCACTGAGGACGGAGAGCGAGCATGCGCGTCACGAAGCACCTCCACCTGCTGCTGGCGGCCGGCCTGGCCCTGCTGCCGGCGGGTTGCGGCGACGACGAGCCGACCGGCCCGCAGGCGTCCGGGCTGACGGTCCGGGTCGAGCCGGCCCACCTCGCCGCCGCCTGGCAGCTGAGCGGCCCCGACGGCTACAGCCTGTCCGCCGAGGGGGACACGACGCTAGCCGACCTGCCGGTCGGTTCCTACACCCTGGTCTGGCTGGACGTCGCGGGCTGGGTGACCCCGGACCCGGCGTCGACGACCCGGCAACTGGAAGCGGACGGCGCGGCGACGTTCTCCGGCGCCTACCTGCCGGAGATCGGCCCGGCCCTGGTTTCGGTCCCGGCGGGGGACTACTACATGGGCAGCGAGCGCGACGAGCCCGGCCGCAACGACGACGAGCCCGTGGTGCAGTACTTCTTCAACACGGGCTTCCGGATCTCGCGCTTCGAGGTGACCGAGGCGCTGTGGGACCAGGTGATGGGCGGGACCTCCGGCTCGCGCCTGCCGAAAGTCGGCGTGACCTGGTACGAGGCCCTGCTCTTCTGCAACGCCCTCTCGGTGCGCGACGGCCTGACTCCCGTCTACGAGGGTTCCGGCACGCACTGGATCTGGAACCCGCTGAACGACGGCTACCGCCTGCCCCTGGAGGTGGAGTGGGAGTACGCCTGCCGCGCCGGCAGCGCCACCGAACTGGCCAATGGCAGCCTGCAGCACATCGACTGCGAGCCCCTCGACCCGACGCTCGACGCGATCGGCTGGTCCTGCCAGAACTCCGGCTCCCCCGTCCTGCGCGCCCACGAGGTGGGCCTGAAGATGGCGAACGCGTGGGGCCTGCACGACATGCACGGCAACGTGTGGGAGTGGTGCTGGGACAGCTACTACGAGACCGACGCCGACGGCTTCCCGACGGGCGAGTCGCTCGGCCAGGTGAACCGCGGCGGCGCCTTCGACAACTTCGCGCGCTACTGCCGCTCGGCCAACCGGCACTACACGGAGCCGGGGCGGGCCGACGTGCACCGCGGCTTCCGCATTGCCCGATCCGGTGAATAGCTGAAGATCCTCCCTCCACGGGGGCGTCTTTCGGGCTCCTGTGCCAGGAGGGCACAGGAGCCCGATAGCCGAGCGCGCCGGTCACAGGAAGTGACCGGCGCGCGCCCCCCGTGGCGGGAGGATCGTCAGCTATTCCCCGGATCGGGCAATGCGGAAGCCGCGGGGCACGTCGGCCCCCCCCGGC
>JAURXS010000378.1 GCA_030654305.1 bacterium
CAACTCGACGGCGTCGGCCCGCAGCAGGGCCGCCAGCCGCGCCGGCGTCGCCGCCGCGCCCTCGCCGAAGATGTCCCGCGCCAGCGGCAGCAGTTCGCGCCGCACGCGGCCGCGCACGTTGCTGGCGTCGTCGTTGGTCGCGTCGCGCCGCCAGGGCTGGCCGAGGGCGGCGAGCCAGGCCTCGATCTCGGCGCGGCCGCACCCCAGCAGGGGGTGGACGAAACGGCCGGCGCGGGGGCGGATCCCCTGCAGCCCCACGGGCCCCGTCCCGCGGAACAGGCGCATCACGATGGTTTCGGCCTGGTCGTCGCGCTGGTGCCCCGTGGCGCAGGCGGCCAGCGCCGGCCGCGCGTCCAGGACGCCGGTCAGGAACGCCCGCCGGGCCGCGCGCGCCGCCTCCTCGAGGCCGCGCCCGCGCGCCGCGGCGGCGGGACGGGGGTCTTCCCGTCGCAGGTGCAGCGGGACGTCCAGGCGGCGGCAGAGGTCGCGGCAGAACGCCGCGTCGGCGTCGGCGTCGTCGCCGCGCAGGGCGTGGTCGAGGTGGGCGGCCTCCACCTGGGCGCCGCACCGCTCGCGGTGCAGCACGGCCAGCCGCAGCAGCGCGGTCGAGTCCGCGCCCCCGGAGAGGGCGACCAGCACGCCCGGCTCGCCGTCGCCGACGCCGTGGCGGCGCGCGACGGCACGCAGCAGTCGCGCGAGCTCGGGCAGCGCGCGCGTGGGGAGGGCGGTCGGGTTGTGGTCGGTTGTCATCGGGAGCCGTCGGCGAGGGCCGGGAGAGAAGGAAAGGATGGTAGCGGCTCAGGGATTCGAACCCCGGACACACGGATTATGATTCCGTTGCTCTAACCAACTGAGCTAAGCCGCCACCATATCGTCTGCTTCGCGCGTATCCACATCGGGGCCCGGACGCCGTCCGGGGAACCCCAATTTATAGCCGCGTCCCGCCGCTGTCAAGACGCCGCCGCGCCGCCGCCGGCTCGTCCCTTGACGCCGGGCCGAGCCTGGGCGACCATCGTCGCCGACGCCGCCCGGAGGGTCCGGTGGCGAGAAGGACGGAGACCGCCAGGGAGGCCGGGCATGAGCGATTCCATCGGCAAACGGTTCCTGAACATCGTCACCAACCCGGTCGCGGCCATGGCCGAGGTCAAGGAGAACCCGCGCTGGGTGATCGCCGCCCTGGCCGTGGCGCTCATGCTGGGCCTGTTCGCGGCCGCCACCCTGCAGATCACGGGGCCGGAGCAGCTGGACGTCATGCGCGAGACCCGCTTCGGGAAGATGATGCCCGAAGAGGACCTGGCCGAGATGTACGCGAAGTACGAGACGCCGACCGTCTCCTCACGGGTGATCCAGGGCGTGCAGAGCGGCGTCGGGGCCTCCGTGATGCTGTTCGTCATGGCCCTGATCTACCTGCTGTTCTGCAAGCTGGCCGGCGGGCGCGGCACCCTGCTGCAGACGGCCGGTGTGGTCTACTGGTCCTCGGTGGTCAGCCTGGGCCTCTCCTCGCTGGTCAAATGGCCCCTGGTGCTGGCCAAGGGCTCCTCCAACGGCGTGGCGATCGGCCCGGCGGTGTTCGTGGTCGACCGCGGCCCCACCGACGCCCTGTACCAGCTCCTGTCGATCTTCGACCTGTTCACCGTCTGGGGCGTGCTGCTGATGGTGATCGGCCTGGGCCAGGTCCACGAATTCGCACGCAACAAGGCGACCACCGTCGTCGTAACCACATGGTTGTTCCTCAGCCTGGTGCTGTTCGGCATCGGCCGGCTCTTCCTCTAGTCGTCCGGTGCGAAACGGGAGGCATCCGTGAAGAAGTGGCTCATCATCGGCGCCGCGGTCATCGTGGTCGCGCTGATCGCCGTGAACCTGCTCAGGTCGTCCCAGAAGGCGCTGGGCGTCGAGGCGGGCAAGGTCGCCCGCAAGGATCTCGTGGAGGTCGTCACCGCCTCGGGGACCCTGACCCCCAAGCGCAAGGTCGACGTCAGCGCCTCGACGATCGGCAAGGTGACGCGCCTGGCCGTCCGCGAGGGGGACCGCGTCGAGCAGGGGCAGCTGCTGCTGGAGATCGACCCGACCGAGTTCCGGTCCGTGGTCGACGCCCTGCAGGCCGCCGTGCGCACCGCGCGCGCCAACCTGGACCTGGCCCGCGCCGGCCGCGACAAGTCGCAGCAGGACCTCGAGCGGGCCAGCTCCCTGTTCGGCAGCGGGCTGTCCTCGCAGGAGCAGATCGACGCGGCCGAGGCCAACGCCCGCATCGAGGAGGCCCGCACGGCGTCGGCCGAGGCGACCCTGCGCCAGACCGAGGCCAACCTCGCGAAGGCCCGCTACGACCTCGACAAGGTCACCATCACCTCGCCGATGGCCGGCGTGGTCACGCGCCTGAACGTCGAGGAGGGCGAGAACGCCATCATGGGCACCCTCAACAACGCCGGCACGGTGCTGCTGACGGTGGCCGACCTCGCGACCATGGAGGCCGAGGTCGACGTGGACGAGACCGAGGTCGTGCGCGTGAAGCTCGGCCAGCCGGTCAAGGTGGAGGTGGACGCCTTCCCCGACACCTCCTTCGCCGGCACCGTGACCGAGATCGGCAACAGCCCCATCTACACCAGCACCGGCCAGAGCCAGCAGGCGGTGGACTTCAAGATCACCGTCACGCTCGACGACCCCATCGTGGGCGTGCGCCCCGGCCTGACCGCCAAGGCCGAGATCACCGTGGCCGACGCGAAGCAGGTCCTGTGCGTGCCCATCGGCGCGGTGACCGTGCGCGAGTGGCCGCCCCTGCCCAAGGTCGGCAAGGGCCGGCGCCCCCGCCCGACGACCGCCGCCGCCGACTCGGTCAAGCGCGAGGAGGTCGAGGGCGTCTTCGTGATCGAGGGGGGCAAGGCCGTGTTCAAGACGGTCGAGATCGGCGTCACCGGCGAGGAGGACTTCGAGGTCCTGTCCGGCCTCGTCGAGGACCAGCAGATCGTCACCGGCCCGTTCCGCATCCTGCGCGACCTGCAGCACGAGGAAGCGGTGAAGGTCGACACCAAGAAGAAGGGCGCCGGCGCCGACAAGAAGCAGGACTGATCCATGAACCTGTGGGAAGGGGTCCGCATCGCCCTGTCCAGCCTCTGGACGTACAAGCTGCGGACCTTCCTGACCCTGCTCGGCAACATCGTCGGCACGATGAGCGTCATCGCCGTCGTGTCGCTGATCAACGGCGTGGACCTCTACGCGCGGCGCGAGGTGCTGTCCGAGGGCTCGAACGTGTTCACGGTCTCGCGCGTCAACTTCTTCGACATCCTCACCGACATGGACGCCTTCCTGGCCTCGCTGAACAACCCCGAGCTGACCCTGGAGGACCGCGACTACCTGCGCGAGCACATGCAGATGGCGTCCGAGGTCGGGGCCTCGCTCGAGCGCACGGCCGACCTGCGCGCCGGCGCCAAGGAGTCCCGCGGCATCGAGGTGCGCGGCAAGACGGCCGACTACTCCCTGCTCGAGGACCTGCCCCTGCACAGCGGTCGCCACCTCGCCGAGCGCGACGTGTTCGCCAGCGCGCAGGTCGCGGTGATCGGCTGGGAGGTGGCCCAGGACCTGTTCCCCGGCGTGAGCGACCCCGTCGGGCGCGACTTCAAGCTGTCCGGCCGCCACTTCCGCGTCATCGGCGTCGCCGACGACCGCGGCTCGATGCTGGGCAACAGCCGCAACCGCTTCCTGGTGGTGCCGATCACGGCCTGGATGAAGTCCTTCGGCGGGCGCGAGTCGATCGACATCAAGATCGCGGCCGCGGACCTGCCCCTGCTGGCCGACGCCAAGGAGGAGGCGCGCCACCTGATGCGCCTGCGCCACCAGCTGCGCCCCAAGGAGAAGGACGACTTCGGCATCGTGACCATGGACGAGCTGCTCTCGCTCTGGTCGGGCATCTCCAAGGCCATCTACGGCGCGCTGGTGCCGCTGGTGGGCATCAGCCTGGTGGTGGGCGGCATCGTGCTGATGAACATCATGCTGGTGGCGGTCACCGAGCGGACCCGCGAGGTGGGCATCCGCAAGGCCGTCGGGGCCAGGCGGATGGCGATCCTCTGGCAGTTCCTGGTCGAGTCGATCACCCTGTCGATGACCGGCGGCGTGCTGGGCATCTGCATCGGCCTGGGGCTGGCCCTGCTCATCTCGCTGCTGTCGCCGCTGCCCTTCGCCTTCGCGGGCTGGTCGATCGGCGCGGGGCTGGCCGTGACCTTCGTCATCGGCCTGGTCTTCGGTACCTACCCCGCCTGGAAGGCGGCCGGCCTCGACCCGGTGGAGGCGTTGCGCCATGAATAGCGGCGTCATGCACGCGCAGGAGGGCGTCCGCCAGGCGCTGCTGACCATCCGCGGCCACCGGCTGCGCAGCGTCCTGCTGATCCTGGGCGTGGCCATCGGCGTGGCGACGCTGCTGGCGATCTACACCATCGTCTCGGGCCTGAGCGGTCGCATCCGCAGCGACATCGTCTCCTCGGCCAAGCCCTACCTCTACATCGCCCGGCACTCGGGCCTCGGCGGCGAGGACCCCGAGGAGGCCCTGCGCCGGCCGCAGCTGATGCCGGAGCTGATCCCGCTCCTGGACGCGCTGCCCGGCGTCGACGGCGTGGACTACATGATCACCAGCGGCCGGGCGACGATCCTGACCTACGGCAAGGAGCGCACCAACCTGGTGCAGATCTTCGGCGCCTCGTCGAACTTCGCCACGCTCTACTCGTTCGCCATCGCCGAAGGCCGCTTCTTCACTTTCGACGAGCAGGACTCGCGCAGCCGCGTCTGCGTGCTCGGCAGCGGGCCTGCCGAGGCCCTGTTCCCCGGGATCGATCCGGTCGGCAAATCCCTGCGCCTGTTCGGGGCGGAGTACCGGGTCATCGGCGCCATGGAGAGCCGGCGCCACATCTTCGGCGCGATGGGCGACAACTTCGTCGTGACGCCTTGGACCACCTACGAGAAGGACTTCTCGACCGGCGAGTACGACGACCGCACGCTGGCCGTCACCGTCGCCGACGGCTTCGCGACCGAAGACGTCGCCGCCGACGTCACCGGCGCCCTGCGCCGCGGGCGCGGGCTCAAGCCCGGCGAGAAGGACAACTTCGCGGTCGTCGCCTCGGAGACCTACGGCGAACTCGTCGACAAGGTCACCCAGGGCGTCGCCCTGGTGCTGGTGGTGCTGTCGAGCATCGGTTTGATGGTCGGCGGCATCGGCGTGATGAACATCATGCTGATCTCGGTCACGGAACGCACGAGGGAGATCGGCGTGCGCATGGCCATCGGCGCCCGCCGCCAGGACGTGCTGCGCCAGATCCTGGTCGAAGCCGCCACGCTGACGGCCATCGGGGGGATCATCGGCGTCGTGCTGGGCTACCTCGCGGCCTGGGGCGGCACCAAGGTGCTGCGCTTCCCCTTCGCCCTGAACCCGTGGATCGTGCTGCTCGCGGTGCTGTTCTCCGCGGGGATCGGGATCGTCTTCGGGTTGTACCCTGCCAATCGGGC
>JAURXS010000379.1 GCA_030654305.1 bacterium
GGGAGGCCGCCCCCGCGTTTCAAGGAGGAATCATGTCGAGCCGACGTTTCATCCTGCTGGCCCTGCTTCTCGGGTTGGCGCTCGCCCTCGCTTCCTGCAGCGACGACGACCCGACCGATCCGGCGACGGACACCACCGCTCCCCTGGTCGTCAGCGTGAACCCGTCCCAGGACGACGATGACGTGTCCCTGGACGAGGAACTGGTCATCGTGTTCAACGAGGACATGGATCCCGCCTCGGCCGATGGCAGCGTGACCCTGTCCGGCTGCACGGTCACCGACACCGACTGGACCGACGCGCGCACGCTCGTCGTGTCGCACACCGATTGGCCCGAAGGCACCGAGATCACCGCGACGGCGACCGTCGGCCTGACCGACGAAGCCGGCAACGCGCTGGCGACGGCCTTCGCCTGGAACTTCTGGACCTGGACGGACGAGGTCCTGCTGCTGAACACCACGCCCGACGACGACGCCGTGGGCGTGCCCATCAACACCACGGTCTGGCTGCAGTTCTCGCAGGACATGGACGCCGGCACGCTGCCCGGGGCGATCACCGTGACGTCCCCGGACAAGGTCGCCCACGCCTACACGCTGGACATGCTCGAGTCGGACTCGGAGTGCGTCCTGACCTTCACCGACGACCTGCCGGCCTCCACGCTGATCACCGTCGCGGTCAGCACGGCCGCCGAGAGCGGGGAAGGCACGCCGCTGACCACCGCGGCGAGCTTCTCCTTCACCACCGGCACGAACGCCGACCTCACGCCGCCGCAGCTGATCTCGATCGAGCCCGCCGACGGCACGAGCATCGGCACCGACGTCTCCTTCTTCCGCATGACGTTCAGCGAGCCCATCGACGACAACTCGCTCAACCCCGCCATGATCAGCGGGCAGCTGATGACCGCGTTCACCAGCACGGATCAGCCCGGCGTGTGGTCCGAGAACTACACCGTCATCACCGTCGGCCTGCGCACGCCCCTGATCCCCGGCTCGATCTTCAGGGTGGAGTTCGTCTCCTTCGCCGACGTCAACGGCAACGTCAACGACGACGGCTTCGAATGGCAGGCGACCGTCGCCGGCACGGCGCAGTTCGTGCCCGTGATCGACGGCTGGGCCCAGTACTACCAGGGCTACTACCAGGAGACGAACCCCACGAACTTCGGCAGCGTCGAGGAACTCCAGCTCTGCGAGGTCAAGACCGGCGGCGAGTTCTGGCTGTGGCACAACAGCTACTACCAGTCCGACCCCTCGAAGGACTTCCCCGAGATGACGGAGTACGACCGCATGAAGCTCACGTCCTCGGCCGTCCAGTTCCTCGGGTTCCACGAGATGCGCGACATGGAGCCGTCGGACGTCACCTTCACCCCGCCGATCGACTGGCTGCGGCTGCCGGTGGTGACCTCGTCCTGGTCGGGGACGGCGGCGATCGACGACAGTTCCCAGGTCGACTACACGGTCGCGGTGCTGGCCGGCACGTTCGAGCTCCCGTACGGCAACCAGCCGAGCAAGCAGAGCGACGGGCCGCCGATCACCTGGCTCGGCTGCCGCAAGGTCGCCCTGCACTACGAGATGGGCGACGGCGAGACCGTCTTCAGCGCCGGCAACGACACCCTCTGGTACGCCCCGGGCACCGGCCTCGTGCGCGAGATCAACCACGAGGATCAGGGAGACCGGATCTACCACGCCGACAAATCCCTGATCTGGTCGGGGTTTGAGGCGGACTTCCCGAGCCGCTGACCTCCGTCATCGCCTCATGAAGGAAGGGCGCCCCCTCGGGGGCGCCCTTCGTCGTCGTGGGAACGGGATCCCGCAGGTCAGCCCGCGCGTTCGGCCGCCGCGGCGGCGGTCTCAGGCAGCGGCAGCGCCTGCAGGTGCTCCTGCAGCAGGTGCCGGTGGTGGCGGCGGTGCTTCAGGGGGATCGTGAAGTTGGTCTGCTCCTGCTCGTCCAGGTCGTCCCAGTGGCGGTGCAGGAAGGCGAGCAGGTCACGCGTGGCGGCCAGGTAGGCTTCGCGGACCTGCTCGAACGGCAGGCCGTACAGGCGCTGCAGCTCGTGCCGGTTGCGCGATTCGAACTCCGCGAAGGTCAGGGGCGGGACGGCGCGGTCCTCGATGCGGGCCCCGTAGAAGCGGACGGCGTAGACATCCCAGAACGCCAGGTGACCCAGCGTCTGGATCAGGCTGAGGCCTTCGCTGCGCAGCGCGTCGCCCCGTTTGGCCACGGGGTACTGCCGGACGACCTCTTGCAGTCGCCGGTCCTCGTCGGCATAGGCGGCGATCAGCGTCTCGGGAGAGTACACGGCTACCTCAATCCTGGGCGTGTCCTGAAGATACGCCCGCGGCGGCGGATCGGGCAATCGATTGTTACGGGTTCGGCAGGGAGCCGCGTCGGAGGTAGATCAGCGACCCCGCCCCGAGGCAGAGCCCCATGCCCAGGTAGGGCGTCGCCAGCAGCAGGCGCGGCAGGCCGGACTGCCGCAGCAGCACCCCGCCGACGGACATGACCGTGACCATGGCCCAGCTGCGCCAGGCGAAGGCCGAGAACACGCAGGCCGGGTCGGGGCGGTCGGCCAGGCGCCGCAGGTTCTTGGCGACCAGAGGCCGGAAGGCCCGCGGGATCAGCAGGGCGGCCATCAGGACCCCGGCCGCGGCGGCGGCCAAGCCCGGCAGCGGCTGCGCGCCCAGCAGCCAGATCGTCGCCCTGGTCATCAGCATCAGGGCGACCATCCCCCACAGCACGCCGGCGAACAGCGGCAGCGCGCGGCGGGGGACGGCGGGGTTGAGGCGGCGCAACAGCTCCGACATGCTCACGCTCCGAACAGGATGTGGTGGTGGCGCTTCTTGCCGGCCTGCAGGGCGATGCGGCCGTCGCGCACGTCGGCGGCGGTCAGCGCGCGCATCTCGTCGGCGACCGCCTCGCCGTTGACCCGGATGCCGCCCTGCCGGATCAGCCGTCGGGCTTCGCCCTTGCTGGCGGCGAGCCCCGCGTCGGCGAGCGCGTCGATCAGCGGCAGGCCGTCGCCGTCGAGGTCCGTGAGCGGACGGCGGCTCGAAGGGACGTCGGCGACGTTGCCGTCGTCGCCGCCGCCGAAGAGGGTCGCGGCCGCCCGCTCGGCCGCCTGCGCCGCCGCTTCGCCGTGCAGCGTGCGGGTCGCCTCGAAGGCCAGCACGCGCTTGGCCTCGCGCAAGTCGGCCCCCTGCAGCGCGCCGAGGCGGCGCACCTCGTCCATCGGCAGCAGCGTGTAGAGGCCCAGGAAGCGGGCGACGTCGCGGTCGTCGACGTTGATCCAGTACTGGTGGAAGTCGTAGGAGCTGGTGCGGCGCTCGTCCAGCCACACGGCGCCGGCGGCGGTCTTGCCCATCTTGGCGCCCGTCGCGGTGGTGATCAGCGGCGAGGTCAGCCCGAAGACCTCCTGGCGGTTCATGCGCCGCGTCAGGTCCACGCCCGAGACGACGTTGCCCCACTGGTCGTCGCCGCCCATCTGCAGGCGGCAGCCGTGGTCGCGGTTCAGGACCATGAAGTCGTAGGCCTGCAGGATCATGTAGTTGAACTCGATGAAGCTCAGGCCGGTCTCCAGGCGCTGCTTCACCGACTCGCGCGACAGCATGACGTTGACGCTGAAATGGCGGCCGACCTCGCGCAGGAAGTCCAGGTAGCTCCAGCCCACCAGCCAGTCGGCGTTGTTCAGCAGCAGACCGTCTTCAGGACCGTCGCCGAAACGCACGAAGTGCGCGATCTGGGCCTTGATGCCCTTCAGGTTGGCCTCGATGTCCTCGAGGGTCAGCAGCTTGCGCAGCTCGGTCTTGCCCGAGGGGTCCCCGACCAGGGCCGTACCGCCGCCGGCGATGGCGATGGGCCGGTGCCCGTGGCGCTGCAGGTGGACCAGCAGCATGATCTGCAGCAGCGACCCGATGTGCAGCGAGTCGGCCGTGGGGTCGAAGCCGATGTAGCCGGTGACCTTCTCCCCGGCCAGCAGCTCCGTCAGGGCGGCCTCGTCGGTGCACTGCTTGAAGAAGCCGCGCTCCTTGAGCACGGGCAGGAAATCGCCGCGGGGCAGGGGCGTGGGGGGCTGGATCGTAGGGGGCCGAGTCGTAGGAGTCATGACCGTTCCTGTCGGTCGCGCAGCGCGCGTAATCGGGTTTTCAGTTCCGGCAGCGGGACGTCGCCCAGCACCGCCGCGAGTTCGCAGGCCAGCTCCCAGGCCACGACCGCCTCGGCCACCACCCCGGCGGCCGCCACCACGCAGGTGTCGGAACGCACCCAGGTGGCGCGCCGGGCCTTGCCCGTGCGCACATCGACGCTCCGCAGGCCCTCGCGCTGGGTGGAGATCGGCTTGACGTAGGCCCGCACCCGCACCGGCTCGCCGTTGGTGACGCCGCCCTCGAGGCCGCCGGCGCGGTTGGTCTCGCGCCGCGCGCCGCCCCGGCCGTCGGGGAACAGCTCGTCGTGGGCCGAGCGGCCGTCGCGGGCGGCGACCGCCGCGCCGTCGCCGATCTCGGCGGCCTTCACGCTCGGGATCCCGGCCAGCGCGCCGGCCAGCCGGGCGTCCAGGCGGCGGTCGG
>JAURXS010000380.1 GCA_030654305.1 bacterium
GGCTGGCCGCAACGTCCGGCAACGTACGCCGCCGCAGCAGCACCGGGGACCGAGCCTCAGCCGCTGGCCTTCGACCTCGACGGGGCGCGCCGGTATCTGTTCACGAGCCCCGATGGTCGCCTGTTCCTGTTCGGCCAGGACGGCGTGCCGGTTCCCGGTTGGCCGCTGTCCGGGGCGGGCGAGACGGCGGGGACGCCGTTGCTGATGGACCTCGACCACGGCCCGGGCCTCGAACTGGTGGCGGCTGGCAGTTTCGCCCGGATCGCCGGTGTCGCGACGAGCGGGGGATTCACCGGAGAACCCGTATCGCGTCTGGCGGTCTGGAGCCTCGCCGGCACCTCGGATGCCCAGGCGGTCTGGCCGATGTACGGCGGGAGCGCCGACCGCGAGACCTCGTTACCGGCGCCTCCCGTCGGCTGGACCGGCGCGGGCCTGCTCGCCGCCGGCAGCCACGTCTGCTACCCCTCGCCGCTGACGGGCTCGGTCCTGCGCGTGCGCGCCGACGTCTTGCGGGATTGCGGAGTCCGGGTCTTCCTGTACAATCTGGAGGGGGAGGAGGTGGCCGTCGGGGCCGCCGCCGCCGCCCGCGCGGGCGAACCCGTGGAGGTCCGGCTGGACCTGCCGCGCCTCGCTTCGGGTCTGTACCTCTGTCGGCTGGTCGCCGAGGGCGGCGGCCGTTCCGAAACGAGCGTCGTGCCGGTGGCCGTCTCGCGATGAGCCGCCGCGGCCGTCGTCCGCGGGTCTGGGCGCGCCCGTCGCGCCGGAAAGGATCGTCATGAAGTCTGTTTCGCCGCGCCGCCGCGCGCTTACTGCGCTCCTGCCCGCCCTGCTCCTCGCGGGGGCCGCCTGCGCCGGGACCCCGGGGTCGGCGGGGTTCCTGTCCCTGCGCAACCCCGTGGGCGCGCGCGAGGCCGCCATGGGCGGCGCCGGCGTGGCCTCGGCCGTCGGAGCGTCGGCCGTGTACTGGAACCCGGCGCGTCTGGCCTTCACGCAGGAGGGCACGGACCTGCTGCTGCAGCACCAGCGGCTGTGGGGGCTGTTCGACAAGGAGACGGCCGCCGTCGCGCACCGCACGCCGCACGGCTCGCTGGGCTTCATCTTCTCCGGCCTCTACGCCGACGAGATCGAGCGCTACGAGGAGGACGGCGTCGGCGTGCCGCTGGGCACGTTCCGCCCCTACGAGGTGGCGCTCGGCGTCAACTACGCGCGGATGATCGGCGAGGTCTTCGCGGTCGGCGTCGGCGCCAAGCTCCTGCACACCGAGATCGACGTGCACGGCGACACGGGTCTGGCCTACGACCTGTTCATCGCCCACCGCGCCGAGATCCCCGGCCTGTGGTTCGGCGCCTCGCTGACCAACGTCGGACCCGACCTCAACCTCGACGACGGGCCGTTCGCCCTGCCGCAGGCCGGGCGGCTCGGCCTGGCCTACGACCCCCAGCAGGACTTCTTCTCGGGCAAGCTGACGCTGGCCGCGGACGTCCTGTTCCCGAACGACGGCAACGAGAAGGCGCACCTGGGTGCGGAGTACCGCCTGGTGCCGGCGCTGTCCCTGCGGCTGGGCACGCGCGTCAACTACGAATCCCAGGGCTACACCTGGGGCGCGGGCTTCGCGCGCGGGCCGTTGACCCTGGGGTACGCCTTCGAGCAGGCCACCAACGACCTGGGCGACTGGCACCGCTTCGCACTGGAGCTGGCGCTGGGTCGAGCCGGTTATTGAGTCGCACCGGTTACTGAGGTTCCTTCAGCGGGGATCCGCGGCCGGAGAGCTGGTGTCGACAGCGAAGTCGCGCAGTTCGAACCGCCCCCCCCGCACGATCGCGTAGCTCGCCTCCCCGGCGAACCAGCTGCCCAGCGCCGCCATCTCCCGCCCGCCTTCCGCGACGCGGAAGGCGTGGTGCACGTGCCCGATCAGGAGCAGGTCCCAGTCGCCGCGCGCGCGGGCCAGGTGCCGTCGCGCGCGCTTCTCGATCAGGTGGCGCTCGTCGCGCGAGGCCTGGCGGCTGGCGTGGCTCAGCCAGTGCGAGAAGGCGTAGAGCAGCTCCGGGTGGAGGGATTTCGCGAACAGCACGCCGGCGCGCTGCCGCACGAGGCGGCGGAAGGACGAGTAGATCCAGTCGCGGGCGAGCAGGCCGTCGCCGTGGACGAGCCGGATGCGGAGACCGTCCGCGTCCATGGTGAAGGGTTCCCCCCGCGGCGAGGTGCCGTAGCGCTCGTGCAGGAAGCGGGCGGCCCAGATGTCGTGGTTGCCGCCCACGAAGTGCAGCCGGACGCCGGCGTCGCGCACGTCGTCGAGGGCGTGCAGCACCTCCTCGTAGCCCCGCAGCCGGAAGTGGGGGTAGTCGAACCAGAAATCGAAGACGTCGCCGAGCAGGACCAGCTCGTCGGCGTCGCGGGCCGACTCGAGGAAGGCCAGGAAGAGGTCGCGGCGGCGGACTTCGGCGGGGTCGGGACGCAGCTTGAAGTGCGTGTCGCCGGCGATCAGGATCGTGCGCTGGTCGTTCTTGAACATGGTCGGATGTTAGTATATGAATGACGCGATCGCGGCAAGGTGTTTTCGACCGTAGCCCGGGAGTACGCGATGGGCCTCTGGGACGACCTCCGCAAGAGCATGGGCGCGTGGTACGACACCGCGGCCGAGAAGACCGGGGAGATGGCGCGGGTCGGGTCGCGCCGCTACGACATCTTCGGGATCGGCCGCGACATCGAGCGCCACCGCAGCGAGATCGGCAAGCTCGTCCACGAGGGCATCCTGCAGGGCCGGACCGAGTTCGGGGCCGACCCCGCGGTGCTGGACCTCGTGGACCGGATCCAGAAGCTGGAAGCCGAATTGGAGGCGAAGCGGCGCGAGATCGAGGAGATCCGTGCCAGCGAGAGCCGCCGGCCGGGGGCTGCCGACGCCGACCGGCGCCGCAACCGCGAGGATCGCCGTGACGCCTCCGCCGACCGCGACCCTGAAGCCGGCCGTGACCCCGACGCCGGCCGTGACCCCGACGCCGGCCGTGACCCCGACGCCGGCCGTGACCCCGACGATGGGTACCCCCCGCCGTACTGAACGTTCGCGGAAGTCCAGTTGCGAAAGTTCTTGACCGCCTCGATCCTGTTGCTGTAGGATCGGTTCATCCCTGCAACAGGCTGGCCGCCCCGAGGCCCGCCGACCCTGGTCCCACCCAGCCGCTCTCCCCACGAAGCGACCGGCATTGCCGCGTTCTGTGTACCGCCCCGGATTACTGAACCGGCGGTCCGCGACGTCCTTGCAGCCGGGAGCCCGCGTGAACGCTCTTCGACACCTCGCCACTCGGAATGCCGCCAGGATCGCCGCTCTCGCCGTGGCGTGCCTGCTGTGCCTGCCGGTCGCGCCGGGCGGCAAGGCGACGGCGCAGGACCGTTCGCTGTCGCGCC
>JAURXS010000381.1 GCA_030654305.1 bacterium
CGCGTCTGCCAGGGTCTGGGCAGCCTGCCGACGATCCGCGAGGAGTCGCTGGTGCCCGACCCGTCGCTGTCCCTCGCGGGCGGGGCCGTCGAGTTCCTGCGCGGCAAGGAGACCGGCTGGCTGTTCACGCAAGTCGAGGCCTTCGCCGCGGCCCTGGGCTTCTCGCTGCACGCGCCCTGGTCGGGCCTGCCCGCGGACGCCCGCCGCATCCTGGTGCATGGCCTGGCGCCGGCCGACGCCAAGTCGCTGCGCAAGCACGCGCACTGGGACGCCTTCCTCGCCGGCTGGCTCGGCCTGGCGCCCGAGCTGCTGCGCCGCCACCGCGAGACCAAGTCGGAGAAGGTGCGCGCCGGCATCGAGAAGCTCATGACGGCCGACGTCTGCCCGGCCTGCCGCGGCTACCGGCTGTGCGAGGAGGCGCTGGGCGTGCGCGTCGGCGAGCTGCACATCGGCGAGGCCGGGGAGCTCGCCCTGGACGAGCTGGCCGCGTGGGCCAACGGACTGTCCTTCGCCGACCCGCTCAAGTCGGCCGTGGCGCGCCCCGTCGTCGAGCAGATCGCCACGCGCACCGGCTTCCTCTGCGAGGTGGGCGTGAGCTACCTCACGCTCGCGCGCGGCGTGGGCACCCTGAGCGGCGGCGAGGGCCAGCGCGTGCGGCTGGCCACGCAGGTGGGATCCCGCCTGACCGGCGTGCTCTACGTCCTGGACGAACCCAGCGTCGGCCTGCACCACCGCGACATCCACCGCCTGATCGGCACGTTGCAGAAGCTGCGCGACCGCGGCAACACCGTCGTGGTGGTCGAACACGACCTCGACGTGATGCTCGCGGCCGACCACCTGGTCGACCTCGGCCCCGGCGCCGGGGAGCACGGCGGTTTCCTCGTGGCCCAGGGCACGCCGGCCGAGGTCGCCGCCTGCGCCGGCAGCCAGACCGGCCGCTGGCTGGCCGGACGGCGCGACGGCCAGCACCCGGAACCGGTCAACGGCGGCGCCGAACCCGACGCCTGGCTGCGCATGACCGGGCTCACGGGTCGCAACCTGCGGGGCATCGACCTCGCCGTGCCGCTGCGCCGGCTGACCGTCGTCACGGGCGTCTCGGGCTCCGGCAAGAGCACCGCCGTGCACGAGACCCTCTACCGGGCGCTGGCCCGCCGCCTGCACCGCGCCGCGGCCGAGCCCGCCCCCTACGCACGGCTGGAGGGCGACGGGGATCTCGGATCGGTGGTCCTGGTGGACCAGTCGCCGATCGGCCGCTCGACGCGTTCCACCCCCGCCACCTACAGCGGCCTGATGGGACCGGTGCGCCGCCTCTTCGCGGCCACCCCGCTGGCGAAGGCGCGCGGCTACGGGGCCGACCGCTTCAGCTTCAACACCGGGCCCGGGCGCTGCCCGGAATGCGAGGGCGCCGGGGTGCGGCGCCTGACCATGGACTTCCTGCCGGACGTCGACGTGCCCTGCGAGGCCTGCGGCGGCCAGCGCTACGGCCCCGAGACGCTGGAGGTCACCTTCAAGGGCCGCAGCGTGGCTGAGGTGCTGGACCTGCCCGTGGAGGAAGCGCGCGAGTTCCTGGGCAACGTGCCGGCCTGCCGGCGCATCCTGGACGTCATGGACGGCGTCGGCCTCGGCTACCTGCGGCTGGGCCAGTCCGGCGCCACGCTCTCGGGCGGGGAGGCGCAGCGGCTCAAGCTGTCGCGGGAACTGGCGCGCGGCGGACGCGGCGACAGCCTCTACATCCTGGACGAGCCGACCACGGGCCTGCACTTCTGCGACGTGGACCGGCTGCTGGACATCCTGGCGCGGCTGACGGCGAAGGGCCACACCGTGCTGGTCATCGAGCACAACCCCGAGGTCGTGCGCCGCGCCGACTGGGTCATCGACCTCGGTCCCGATGGGGGGGCCGCGGGCGGTCGCGTGCTGGTGCAGGGACCGCTGGCGGCGGTCATGGCCTGCGCGGAGTCGCACACCGGCGCCATGCTGCGCGCGCTCGCGGGCGGCGGGTGAGGCGTCGCCGCCGCGGCCGTTTCGCTCCTGGACTTCCCGCCCGAGCCGTTTAGATTAGGCGTGGCCGGCGCCCGCGACGCCGCCCCGATCCCGGATCCCGCCGCTCCTCTCGCTCAGGAGGACGCCTTGACCACGACCGACGACACCCAGCTGCGCGCCACCCCCCTGACCGCCTGGCACCGCGACCACGGCGCCCGCATGGTCCCCTTCGCCGGCTTCGAGATGCCCGTGCAGTACCGGGGCGTGCTCGCCGAGCACGCGGCGGTGCGCGAACGCGTGGGCCTCTTCGACATCACGCACATGGGCGAGATCCTCGCGAGCGGCCCGGGCGTCGAGGCCTGGCTCGACGGGCTCTGCACCAACCGCGTGTCCGGCATGGCGGACGGCAAGGTCGTCTACACCGCGATGTGCCGCCCCGACGGCGGCGTGCTCGACGACATGCTGATCTACCGCCTCGGCCGCGAGGACTGGATGATCGTCTGCAACGCGTCCAACCACGACAAGATCGCGGCCTGGGTCGCCGGCCGCGCCGCCGGCGTCGCCGGCGTGGCGCTCGACGACGCCAGCGACCGCACCGCCATGATCGCGGTGCAGGGGCCCGAGGCCGCGGCGCTGACGGGCCGCCTCGCGGCGCTGCGCGGCAGTGCCGACGCCCTCGACGCCCTCGAGTTCTACACGGCCTTCGCCCTGCCCCGTCCCGGCGGCCGCTGGATCGTCTCGCGCACCGGCTACACCGGGGAGCGGGGCTACGAGCTGTACGTGCCGAACGCCGACGCGCTCCCGCTGTGGGAGGAGCTGCTGGCCCTGGGCGGCGACCTGGGCGTCGAGCCCATCGGCCTGGCGGCGCGCGACACGCTGCGCTTCGAGCCCGCTTACTGCCTCTACGGCCACGAACTCAGCGAGGACTGGACGCCGCTCGAGGCCGGCATCGGCTGGGCCGTGCGCCTGAAGGACCGCGATTTCGTCGGCCGCGAGGCCCTGCAGCGCCAGAAGGACGCCGGCCCGCCGCGGCGGCTCGTCGGTCTCGAGGTGACGGCGCCCGAGGCCGTCGGCCGCGATCGCCCCGCGCCCATCGCGCGCCAGGGCGCGCCGGTGTTCTGCGGCGACGAGCCCGCGGGCTTCGTGACCAGCGGCACCAAGAGCCCGACCCTGGGGCGCTCCCTGGCCCTGGCCCTGATCGACGCGGGGTGCGACCCCGCACGGCTGACCGTGGAGATCCGCGACCGGCGGCATCCCGTCCGCGTGGTCTCGTATCCCTTCCTCGCGGCCCGGGTCAAGGGCGACCCGCGCGCCGCGCGCTGACGCATCAACCGGCAGGAGGAGAACGGCATGGTGGCGAGCGACCGCAAGTACACGAAGGACCACGAGTGGGTGCTGGCCGAGGGCGAGAGCGCCACGGTGGGCGTGACCGAGTACGCGGCCCACGAGCTGGGCGACGTCGTCTTCCTGGAACTGCCCGAGGTCGGCACCGTCGTCGCGCAGGGCGAGGCGGTCGGGACCATCGAGACCGTCAAGTCGGTCGAGGACCTCTTCAGCCCGGTGGGCGGCGAGGTGATCGCCGTCAACGAGGCGGTGCTCGACGCCCCCGAGACGGTCAACCAGGACCCGCTCGAGGCGGGCTGGCTCTTCAAGGTGCGCATCGGGGACCGGAGCGAGATGGACGAGCTGCTCTCGGCCGACGATTACGACGCCCTCATCGGAGGCTGAGTCGCCCATGCCGTACACGCCGCACACCGCAGAGGACATCCGCGAGATGCTGGACGTCCTGGGCCTCGATACCGTCGACGACCTCTTCCGCAGCCTGCCCGCAGCCGTGCGGCCGCCGGCGGGCCTGGACCTGCCTGCCTCGCTGTCGGAGGAGGAGGTCTGGCGCGTGATGAGCAACCTGGCCGCGCTGAACGCGGGCCAGGACGAGCTAGCTTCCTTCCTCGGCGGCGGCGTCTACGACGCCGCGATCCCCGCCGCCGTGGACGCCGTGGTCTCGCGCAGCGAGTTCCTCACGGCCTACACGCCCTACCAGCCCGAGGTCTCCCAGGGCACCCTGCAGGTCATCTACGAGTGGCAGACCTTCGTCACCCGTCTGACGGGCCTGCCGGTGGCCAACGCCAGCATGTACGACGGGTCGACGGCGCTGGTCGAGGGGGTCCGCATGGCGCTCGGCCGCACCGGCCGCGACGCCGTGGTCCTGCCCGCCGCCCTGAACCCGCGACACCGCCGCGTCCTGGAGACGAACCTGGCGAGCGAGGGCGTGACGATCCTCACGGCGCCCGCCACGGCCGCGGGGACCACCGATCCCGCCGCGCTGCGCGCCCTGCTCGACGGCCGGGTCGGCGCGGTCGTGATCCAGAACCCCAACCACCTCGGCCTGATCGAGCCCGTCGACGCGCTCGCCGCCGCGGCGCGTGACGCCGGGGCGCTGGTCGTGGCCTCGGTCAACCCGGTCTCGCTCTCGCTGCTCAGGACGCCCGCCGAGTACGGCGCCGCCGTGGCGACGGGCGAGGCGCAGCCCTTCGGCGTGCCCTGCGGCTGGGGCGGGCCCCTGCTGGGGTTCCTGTCCTGCAGCGACGAGCTGAAGCGCCTGATCCCGGGCCGCGTCGTGGGGCGCACGGTCGACCACGACGGCCGCGAGGGCTACGTGCTGACCCTGCAGACCCGCGAGCAGCACATCCGCCGGGAGAAGGCGACCTCGAACATCTGCTCCAACCAGGGCCTGAACATGGCGCGGGGCACCGTGTACCTCGCCCTGCTCGGCGCCGAGGGCCTGCGCGAGCTGGGCGAGGCGAACCGCGTGCGCTGCGAGGCGCTGCGCGCGATCCTGCGCGGGATCGCCGGGGTGGAGCTGCCCTTCGACGGACCCGTCTTCAACGAGTTCGTGGTGCGCCTGCCGCGGCCGGCCCGCGAGTTCCGCGCCTTCGCGCGCGAGCAGGGCATCCTGGCGGGCATCCCGCTGGACGGCTTCGCGGGCTGCGGGCCGGGCGACCTGCTGGTCGCGGTCACCGAGCGCCGCACCGCCGACGAGATCGAGCGTTACGGGAGCGCGCTGCGCGACTTCCTGGAGCAGTGAAGGAGATGCCGAACATGAGCCACGAGCGGCAGGGCGCGACGCCCGCGCGCTGGGGCGCGGACCTGCAGACGAGTCTGTTCGCCAAGGGGCGCGCCGGCCGGCGCGCCACGACGATGCCCGCCTGGCGCGGCGACGACGTCGACACGGCGCTGCCGGCCGGCGCGTTGCGCGCGGCGCCCGCGGACCTGCCCTCGCTGTCGGAGCTGGAAGTGCTCCGCCACTACACCCTGCTGTCCAACCTGAACCACCACATCGAGCGCGGCCTGTACCCGCTGGGCAGCTGCACGATGAAGTACAACCCGCGGCTCAACGAGAAGGTGGCCGCGCTTTCCGGCTTCGCCTCGCTGCACCCGGAGCAGGACGAGGCGGACCTGCAGGGCCTGCTCTGCGCCCTGAAGCTCCTGCAGGACGCGCTGTGCGAGATCACCGGCTTCGCCGCCTGCAGCCTGCAGCCTGCCGCCGGCGCCCACGGCGAGTACCTGGGCATGCAGGTCATCCGCGCCCGCCACCTCGACCGCGGCGAGAGCGGCCGCACCGAGGTGCTGATCCCCGACTCGGCCCACGGCACCAACCCCGCTTCGGTGGTCCTGACGGGCATGAAGCCCCGCACGCTGAAGTCGGGGCCGGACGGCCGGCTCGACCTGGACGCGCTGCGGGCCGCGGTCGGCCCGCAGACCGCCGGCATCATGATCACCAACCCCAACACGCTGGGGCTGTTCGAGAGCGACATCGTGGAGGTCGCGCGCATCGTCCACGCCGCGGGCGGCCTGCTCTACATGGACGGCGCCAACCTGAACGCGATCCTGGGCAAGGCGAAACCGGCGCTGATGGGCTTCGACGTCGTGCACATGAACCTGCACAAGACCTTCTCCACGCCCCACGGCGGCGGCGGCCCCGGCGCCGGCCCCATCTGCGTGACGGAGGAGCTGGCGCGCTTCCTGCCGGCGCCGGTCATCCGCGAGGCCGGGGGCGTCTACCGCCTCGACGCCTGCGCCGGCGAGTGCCGGCCGAGCGTGCACGCCTACATGGGCAACACGGGCGTCTGCCTGCGCGCCCTGACCTACATCCTGCGCCTGGGCGGCGACGGCCTGACGCGCGTCTCGGAGCGCGCGGTGCTCAACGCGAACTACCTGCGCAAGCGCCTCGAGGGCCTGCTGACGGTCGAGCACGCCGACGGCACCCTGCACGAGTTCATCGCCACGGGCGCCGACTGGAAGGAGAAGTTCGGCGTGCGCACGCTGGACGTCGCCAAGCGCATGCTCGACTACGGCATCCACGCGCCGACGATCTACTTCCCGCTGATCGTGGACGAGGCGATCATGATCGAGCCCACCGAGACGGAGTCCAAGGAGACGCTGGACCGCTTCGTCGAGGTCGTGGCCGCCATCCGCGCCGAGGCCGAGCGCGACCCCGACCTCCTGCGGTCGGCGCCGCACACCACGCCCGTGTCGCGCCTGGACGAGGCCGCCGCCGCGCGCCGGCCCGACCTCAGCTGGCTCGGCCCCTGCAACTGCGGCTGAGATGGGCCGCCTGCTCGTGATCCGCGACGGCGCGCGCTCCGGCGCCGACAACATGGCGGCCGACGCCGACCTGCTCGCGCGCCGGGCGCCGGGCGACCCGACCGTGCTGCGCCTCTACCGCTGGTCCCCGCCGGCGGTCTCCTACGGTTACCACCAGGACCCCGACGACTTCGACCGCGAGGTGATCGACCGCCGCGGCTGGGGCCTCGTGCGCCGCCCGACCGGCGGTCGCGCGATCCTCCACGCCCAGGAGCTCACCTACGCCGTGGCGGGGGACGCACCGTCGGCGCGCTTCGGCGACGACCTGCACGCCGTCTACTCGGCGATCAACGGGGCGCTGACGGAGTTCCTGCGCCGCCTCGGCCTGTCGCCGGACATCTCGCAGGGCGAGAGCCTGGCCGCGGCCCGCGGCGCGGTGTGCTTCCAGACCGCCGGCCGCCACGAGGTGACCGTCGGCGGGCGCAAGCTCGTCGGCTCGGCGCAGCGCCGGCACCCCGACCGCTTCCTGCAGCACGGTTCGATCCTGACCGGTCCGGCGCACATCGACCTGCTGGACTGCCTGCGGGGGGAGGACCACGGCCCGGCCCGCCGCGCCGCGCTGCTGGCGGCCACGACGAACCTGGGCGAACTGCTGGGGCGGGACTGCGAGGGGCCGTTCGCGGACGAGCTCGAAGACCTGCTCACCGCCGTGTTCCAGGAGCGCTTCGGCTAGGTTCTGGCTCGGAGATTGTCCCTGCCCAAACGCTTGATGTGATGCGACTTGGACATGCAGATGCCGCCATGACAGGGGACGCGGGCCGGGCACCT
>JAURXS010000382.1 GCA_030654305.1 bacterium
GGATGAGCGTCCTGGCGGCCTGCGTGGCGGTCTACCTGATCGCCAGAACCGGCCACACGCCGGACGCCGCCCGCACCCTCACCTTCACGACGCTCGTTTTGGCATTTCTCGTGATCATCCTCGTCAACCGCTCGTGGAACAGGTCGCTCATCACCATGCTCCGCGTCCCCAACACCGCGTTCCGCTGGGTGACCGGCGGTACGCTGGCGCTCCTGGCCGCGATCCTGTACCTCCCGTTCGCGCAACGGATGTTCCACTTCGCGCCGCTGCACCCGAAAGACCTGGCGCTCAGCGCCGGGGCGGGACTATTGTGCGTCTTCTGGTTCGAGGCGCTCAAGCTGTACAGGCGGCGGGATCACGTCGGCGATCCAGCTCAATCGTCCCGGGGGGAGTGAAGAAGATGCACACTCGCTACGCCATCGACCAGGCGCGGGGGATCCGCGAAACCGCCGATGAGGCCGCCCAGATCCACGTCTTCGTGGCGCCGGACGAGAACGAGAAGGCGCACATCCTGGAGCGGTACGACCTCGATCCCTACGACCTGGACTCGGCGCTCGACACCGAGGAAGTCGCGCGCCTCGAGACGGCCGGCACCAACACCTTCATCGTGTGGAAGGCGCCCAAGAACGCCCAGGGCCAGGACCCCAGCCAGCTCGGCGTGTACTCGGTCGGCATCGTGCTGACGGAAAACCAGGTGGCGTTCGTGATGAGCGACGGCGCCATGCAGTTCTCCGCCAGGGAGTTCCGCAACTCCCGCAACCCCGCGGACGTGCTGCTGGGAGCCCTGCTGCGCACCATCCACCACTACGTCGAGCACCTGCGGGTCATCAAGCAGATCAGCAGCGACCTGGAACGGAAGATCACCGTCTCGATGGAGAACCGCTACCTGCTCCAGATGTTCGCCCTCGGCGAGAGCCTCGTCTACTACAGCGACGCCATCGAGGGCAACGGCGCCGTCCTCACCAAACTCCGCAACGCGGCCACCAAGCTGGGCATGTCCGAACCGCACATCGAACTGCTGGACGACATCATCCTCGAGAACAGGCAGGCGTCGCGGCAGGCCCACATCTACAGCTCGGTCCTCAGCGGCCTCATGGACGCCCGGGGCACGATCGTCAACAACAACATGAACGTCCTGCTCAAGAACCTCACCCTGATCAACATCGTGTTCTTGCCCCTCAACCTGATCGCCAGCATCGGCGGCATGTCGGAGTGGAGCATGATGACCCGGAGGTTCGACTGGCGCCTCTCGTACGGGCTGTTCACCGCGGGCATCGTGCTCATCGGGTGGGTCACCTGGATCGTCATGACGCGGATGATCGCCAGGAACGACGCCAGGGCGAGTTCGCGGAAGTAGCCGGGCTTATCGGACGGCACGGCCGGACACGATATCAACGGCACAAGTCAGTCCAGGAATCCGATCAGAAGCGTGTGCGCGAGGGCCCACAGGGCCGCCGCGGCCGATCCCACCGCGATCACATACCGCCGCCAGTCCCGCATGTCGGCCGGCTCGCAGTCCGCGGTCTGCCCGCCGAGCCGCGCGATGTCGACGTGGCGCAGGGCCACCATGCCGACGGCCACGATCCAGAACAGGACATCGAGCGCGGAGAACCGGGCCGTATCGCCGATCTTGAAGGTCAGGGCGAGCAGCAGGGCCGGGCCGACCGCCAGCCAGGACAGGCGGACGATCACGCCGAGACAACCGGTGGGTTCCTGAACGGGAGCGGGGGTGGGGGTAGAAGACGGAATCCGGGATCCGGCCATGTCGCCTCCAGAGTCGCCCGCATCGCGGACGGCGACGGGCATCCCCGTCGCTTGCTCTGGATGGCGGCCCGACCATCCTCGATCCTGCAGCAGCCCGTCATGGGCCGCGGCACCCTTCGCACCGCGGGAGCGCGCTCCCCGCGGACGACGCCATCGTCGATGGCTGAAGCCAGACTACGACAACATTTCCGTTCATGCAACCGATGCCTCGCCGGTCACTCCAGCTGCATGGCGACCGAGGCCCCGGCGGGGGCCTGCACCAGCACCCCGTCCAGGGCCGCGGACTGGTCCCATCCCCAGAGATCGAAGTACCGGGAGTGCCCCTCCAGCCGGTAGTGGAAGGAGAAGCGGGCGCGGACCTCGTCCGAGAAGACGTCGTCGTGGGGCGGGTACCAGCTCGCGAGGCGGAACGGCTGGCGGCCCCGCGGCACCAGCCACAGGTCGATGACGCCGGCGTCGAGGGCGGCGAGCGTGGCCTCGGGGATCTGGCGGTGGGCGCGGCGCGAGTCCATGAGCGAGACGGCGTCGATCAGCAGCGGGTTGCCGGAAAACGTGAGCAGCGGCCTGAGGTTGGCCAGGTGGTAGTAGTTGCTGTCGCCGCTGTACCCCATGCCGATGGCCCGGTCGGGATGCTCGGCGAGGATCCCCCGGATGTCGGCGGAGATCGCCGTGGAGTTTTCCATCCGCGAGCCCGCCAGCCGCGCGCTGCGGTAGCCCGACACGGATCCCGCGACGACCGCGGCGATCATGAAGGCCGCGACCGCGCCCAGCCGCCAGGAGGCGCCGCGGTCCGGAAAGAGCAGGCCGCGCATGCCCTCGGCGGGCCACAGCCGGGCCGCGAAGACCAGGTTGATGGGGATCATCGGCAGCAGGTGCACCTGGCCGGCGCCGGGCTTCATCGCCAGCACGATCACCGCCAGGGTCCCCGCGGCCCACGCCGTCACGAGCTGGCGCCGCATCCAGGGGCGGTTCGCGGGCCGGCTCGCGGTCGACAGGAGCACGAGCACGGGGATCGCGAAGAACAGCGCCCGGGTGAACAGGAGCGGCAGGTAGTCCAGTTCCAGCCCGTGGCGGGTGCCGATGAGGATCCAGCTCAGGTAGTTGACGAGCGAGATGCCGTCGTGCAGGGCGAAGGGCGCCACGACGGCGACGGCGCCCAGGCCCAGGGCCGCCAGCGTGGCGCGGGACCCGTGGCGCTCGTCGAGCAGCGTCAGCACCGGCAGCAGGTACAGCACCGCGTGGACCTTGAGGTTCACCGCCAGGCCGAGCGCGAGGGCCGCGCCGACAACGGCCGGGACGCGCCAGGACGATCCGGCGGCGTACAGGCCCAGGCAGACCGCGGCCAGGATGTAGGGGTCGGGCCGCACGAGCAACGCCGCGGTGCCGGCGGTCCAGTAGAGCAGCAGCGCGACGGCCGTCATCCCGAAGGCGAGCGTGCCGGAGACCAGGCGGCGGATCGTCAGGTGCAGCAGGATCACCGAGACGTAGAGCGCCAGCAGGGAGCCCAGCTTGGCGGCGAAGATCGAGGGGTGCAGCAGGTCGAGCCAGAAGCCCGTCGCGAGGTAGACCATCGGGCCGTAGAGCACGCTGTACTGCGGGTCGGCGTCCGGGGCGTGGTAGAGCGGCCCGCCGGTCTGCACCCACCAGGAGACCGACGTCACCATCGCCTCGACGTCGCTGGCGTAACCGTCGTGGTTCAGGTACCAGAGGCTGGTCGACAGGAACGCGGCGAACACGATCGCCGCGACGCACACCAGGGCGGGCCGGATCCGCGACCAGGACGCGGCGTGATCGGCGGCGCTGCCGTCCGACCGGCG
>JAURXS010000383.1 GCA_030654305.1 bacterium
CGGCCGTACATCATTCGCATCATGGGCTTGTCCATCTCGGCGCGGGCGGCGGCATCGGGGTCGCCGTCGCGGTAGTACAGGGGCAGGTTGTAAGGCACGAACATGCCGCCGAAGGGGCCGGCGTTCTGCAGGTCGATGTGCTGGCGCCCGTTGAAGCGCTTCATCACGTACAGCTTGCTCGGCCGGCCCGCGGCCGCCGTCGGGCGCATCACGCGCTCGTACCAGCCCTCGTAGTCGTACTCCTCCCACTCCGGCCAGCGGTAAGGCGCCGTGTAGAAGCGCCACGTGCCCTCGGGGTTCTCGCCGATCGGGTTGCCGAGGAAGGTGGCGTCGCCGTTCCACCAGACGTAGGCGAGGCCCTCGCCCGGGTCGGTCAGCTTCTGGTCGTCGCGGGCGAGGTGGAGGCCCTGCTTCGGCTCCAGGACGGTGCGCGAGAAGTCGCGCCGCGTGACGTTGTCGGGGTGGAGGCTGGGGATGTGGCAGGTGACGCAGGCGACCCACGCCCCGTGCTCGTTCAGGACGCGGGCGGTGCGCGACTCGTCCTCGTGGGGCGCGTCGGTGTGGCAGCGCTCGCAGGACACCTCGACGTCCGGCAGGTCGTTGGCCATCATCGTGGTGGTGTGCGTGCCCTTCGCGATGCGGTGGCCCTCGGTCGGGTGGCAGTCGAGGCAGGCCAGACCGGCGGCGGCGTGCACGTCCCAGGACGGCGAGTACGGGGTGCCGCGCTTGGAGCCGGGATGCATCACGCGGGGGTAGCGGTCGCCGCGCGCGTGCCGCGAGGGCATGAAGGACGGGTCCTTCGCGTCGACGTAGACGTCGCCGCCCAGGTTGTGCTGGTGGCAGCGCAGGCAGGACTGGGACGACGGCGTCTCGACCGAGAGCGCGGCGCGCAGGGTGCGGTCCTGGTCCCAGCGCAGGCGGCCGTTGGCGTCGCGGACCACCTGCTTGCGGTTCATGTCGTAGGCCGCGGCGTGGCAGATCAGGCAGTCGATGGCGTCGCGCTCCTCGGGCAGCGTCTTGTAGTAGGGCATGATCTCGCCGAGGGGGGCCTGCGACTGGCCGCCGATGTGGCACTGGCCGCAGCCCTCGCTCAGGGTGTCGCCGCGCACGTTGACGACCCACTCGGCCCAGGCGGTCATCGCGAAGGAGCCCGGCTTGGGGCAGGGGCGGTCGAGCATGCCCATCGGCAGGCCGTCGGCCGAGCGGCCGTTGAAGCCGCGCACGTTCTTGTGGTCCGTGCTGAAGAATCGGTAGTGCACCGAGCCGGTGAGGTTCCTCATGAGGTCCTCGCGGCGGGGCAGTCCGTAGGTGTTCACGAACTCGATCTCCCGGTGGCAGACCAGGCAGGTCTCCGGGCCGCGGTAGGAGCGGATGCCGGCCTCGCGGAAGCGGTCCACGTGGTCGAAATTGCGTCGGAACTCGATATTCAGGCTCTTGGCGACCAGTTCGAAGGCGTCGCGGTCGAGTTCCTCGGCGGCGAAGGTCATGCGGGCGGGCCGGGAGCCCTCGGGCAGCATGAGGTTGATCGTCCGCGACCAGGCGTGCCAGCGCCAGCCGGCGGCGCCCGCCAGGACCACGAGCAGTAACATCAACAACGGCAAGATGTTAATGCTTCGGCGCTGGCGAGGGGACGCCATCGGGAACCCCCGGGAAGGCAGACAACGGGCTGTTGGGGCGTATCGTCCCATCAATCGCAGGGGGAGGGGCCGCTGTCAAGCGACTGGGAGAGCGACGGATGGGTGTCGATATTACCATAGAGCAAAAAAGAGGATTCCCGTTTCGGGAACCGGTGCCCCATTTTGTGCGTTGCCCGTCTTCCTCCAGGAAGAGTCAGGTAGCCGCCGGTCGGTGCGTCCGCGAGGATATCCGAAGATATCGGCATCGTGAAGGGACATCCTGCTTGGCCAACGTGAACGACAACGACGCCGTCGACCGGCGGCGCTTCCTGCGCATCTTCGGAGGCGTGGCCCTGGCCTGCCTCGCGCCCCTGCCCCTGGCCGCCTCGGTGACCGGGAGCGGGATCCTGGGCGCACCGCTGATCGTCCCGGCGATCGAACCTCCCGTGACCGGGATCCCCGGCGCTCCGGACGCGCACCTGATCTCGCTGCTCAACGTCAACACCGGCGAGCGGCTGTCCTGCGCCTACCGGGAGAAGGGCATCCTGGTGCCCGACGCGACGGCTGCCATCGACCGCCTGCTGCGGGACCACCGCAACGACGAGATCAAGCCCATCGACCCGCAGCTGCTGGACATGCTGCACGACGCGGCGTCGGCGCTCGGCACGGACGAGCCCTTCCAAGTGGTCTGCGGGTACCGGTCCGCGGCCACCAACGCCGCCATGCGCCGCCGCGGCGCCGGCGTGGCCAAGCACAGCTACCACATCAACGGGCGCGCCGCCGACGTGAGCCTGCCCGGCGTCCAGCTCGCGCAGCTGCGCAGCGCCGCGCGCGACCTGAAGAACGGCGGCGTCGGCTACTACCCCGGCTCGCGCTTCGTCCACCTGGACACCGGCCCCGTCCGCAGCTGGTAGGGCGCGACCCCGGCCTCCCGACCGATTTATCCCCGCTGGATTTTCCCGGCCCTGCGCCTTATCCTCCGACCTGCGATCCCGCGGTACGGAGGCCGCGTCCCAACCCATGGTCGAACGCATCCGCAAGACCCTCGGCGCGCTGCGCCCGCCGACGTCCGGACCCTTGAGCCTCATGGTCCGGCGCCACCGTCTGCTGTTCTTCTTCGCCTTCTTCGGCGCGATCGCCGCCGTGTCGGTCAGCCTCTCCTTCATGATCCGCTTCGAGTGGTCCTGGCTGAAGAGGGTCGACAAGTGGCCGCAGTGGTGGCAGTCGATGCTGCTGGTGGCCGTGCCCGTGCGCCTGGTGGTGTCCACCGCCTTCGGGCTGCACCGGGTCTCCTGGCGGTTCGCCGGGCTGCGGGACGTGCCGCCGCTGATCAACGCGATCCTGGTCGGCTCGGCGTTCGACGCCGCGATCCTGCTGTGGGCCTACCAGGGGGCTTTCCCCCGTTCGGTGCTGATCATCGACACCGTGCTGTGCATGGCGCTGTCCGTGGTCGGGCGCTACGCGTACCGCATCCTGGACCACCTGTCGCGGCGGATCGACTCCGGCCCGCGGACGCGCGTGGTCATCGTGGGCGCGGGCACGGCCTGCAACCTCGTGCTCGAGGCCATGAACTCGGCCAAGCTGAACGCCTACCTGCCGGTGGCCATCGTCGACGATGACCCGCTCAAGCAGGGCATCACCATCCACGGCGTGGGCGTGGCCACGCCGATCGACGTCATCGGCGAGGTGGCGCGCCGCACCGGGGCCGAGGCGGTCATCCTGGCGATGCCGGCGGCCACCACGGCCCAGCTCTACCGCATCGTGAAGCTGTGCCGCGAGACCGGCCTGCCGCTGAAGACCACGCCGGACATCTGGCAGGTCCTGCAGAGCAGCGAGGCGGTCACGCGCATCCAGGACTTCTCGCTCGACGACCTGCTCAACCGGCGCGTCGTGCGCTCGGACGTGCCGGAGATCCGCCGGCTGCTCGACGGGCGCACCGTGCTGGTGACCGGGGCGGCCGGCAGCATCGGCTCGGAGCTGTGCCGGCAGATCATCGACCAGGGGGTCCTGCAGCTGGTCTGCCTGGACAAGGACGAGAACGGCCTGTTCCGCCTCGAGCAGGAGCTGCGGCGGCGCCGGCCCGACGCCGCGCTGGCCTTCTTCCTGGGCGACGTCAAGGACGAGGGGCGCATGGACGCCCTGTTCTCGCGCTGGAAGCCGCAGATCGTGTTCCACGCCGCGGCCTACAAGCACGTGCCCATCCTGCAGTTCCATCCCGTGGAGGCGATCCGCAACAACGTGGGCGGCACGCGCACCATGGCGAGGCTGTCGCAGCAATACGGCGCCGAGCGCTTCGTGATGATCAGCACCGACAAGGCCGTCCGGCCCACCAGCGTCATGGGGGCGACCAAGCAGATCGCCGAGCGCGTGATCCACGCCCAGGGCGCCGGGCGTCCGGACGGCACGAGCTTCTCGACCATCCGCTTCGGCAACGTGCTGGGGTCGGCGGGCAGCGTCGTGGAGCTGTTCCTGGAGCAGATCCGCAAGGGCGGCCCGGTGACGGTCACCGACCCGCGCATCGAGCGCTACTTCATGACCATCGCCGAGGCCGTGCACCTGGTGCTCTACGCGGCGGGCATGGGCGCCGGCGACGAGATCTTCATCCTGGACATGGGCGCGCCGGTGAAGATCGACGCCCTGGCGCGGCAGATGATCCAGCTGTCGGGCCTGACGCCCGAGATCGACGTGCCCATCGTCTACACCGGCCTGCGGCCGGGCGAGAAGCTCTACGAGGAGCTGTGGACGCCCGAGGAGAAGCCGCAGCCCACCAGCAACCCGGGCATCCGCGTGGCCCGCCGCGCCGGCGTCGTGCCGGGCCTCGACGCCCGCGTGGACGCGCTGCTCGCATCCGCCGCCGCGGGCAACATGCGCGAGTGCTGGGAACAACTGCTGGAGCTGGTGCCCGACTTCCAGGGCCAGACGCGCGAGGCGGCCGAGAAACCGCCGACCGCGCAATGACGCCTCCCCCGCCCTCCCTGCGCCGCAACTTCACCTGGACCTTTCTCGGCAACGCGATCTTCGCCGCCAGCCAGTGGGGCATCCTCGTGGTGTTGACCCGGCTGGGCTCGGCCGCGGAGGTGGGCCGCTTGTCGCTGGCCGCAACCGTCGCCACGCCGCTGGTGGTCTTCGCCAACCTGCAGTTGCGCGCCGTCTTCGTCTCCGACGCGAACGGCCGCTTCCCATTTCGCGACTATCTGAGCGTCCAGCTCCTGCTGGCGCCCCTGGCGCTGGTCGCGGTGGTCGGCGTCGGCCTGGCCGGCTACAGCGGCGCCCAGGTCACGGCGATCGTGCTGTACGGGATCGGCCGCGTGGTCGACGGCGTGGGCGACGTGTTCTACGGCCTGGAGCAGAAGCGCGAGCGCATGGACCTGATGGCCCGCTCGCTGATGATCCGCGGCGTCGTCTCGCTGGTCCTGTTCGCCGTCGTGTACCGGCTGACGGGGAGCCTCAACGCGGCGCTGGTGGCGTGGCCGGTGGCCTGGGCCGTGCCGCTGCTGGCCTTCGACGTGCCGCGCTGCCGCGCCCTGGCGCGCGGCGAGGACGGCGGCGGCGACGAAGAGGGGCGCCTGCGCCCCCGGTGGCGGCCCGCCGCGATCAAGGCGATCGTCTGGACGGCCCTGCCCATGGGCGTGGTCATGCTGCTGATCCAGCTGCGCAACACGGTGCCCCGCACCATGCTCGAGAGCGCCCAGGGCGAGGAAGCGCTCGGCATCTTCTCGGCCATGGCTTACCTGGTGCTCGTCTCCAACACGGTGGTGATGGCCCTGTCCCAGTCCAGCATCGCGCGGCTGGCCCGCAACCACGCCGACGGGGACGCGCGCGCCTTCCGCGACACGGTCGGGAAGCTCATGGTCGTGGGCGTGGTGCTCGGCCTCGCCGGCGTGGCGGTGGCCCGTTGGTGGGGCGGGCCCCTGATCACCCTGATCTACGGGGCCGAGTACGCGGTGCGCAGCGACCTCTTCGTGCTGATCATGGCCGGGGGCGGCATCATGAACCTCGGCAGCCTGCTCGGGGCGCCGGCCACCGCCATGCAGGCGTTCCGCTCCCAGCTCGTCATCCACGCCCTGAATGCCGGGCTGCTGGTGGCGATGGGCCGCTGGCTGATCCCGTCGCACGGCATGGCCGGTGCGGCCTGGACGGTGCTGGCCGGGTCGGCCTGGGTGACGCTGGCGTACGGCGCGGTGGTGCTGCGGGGGATGGGGCGGATGCCCGAGGAACAGTCGCCGACTACGTCCCGGTGACCCGACGGGCCAGCGCTTCCTCGTAGAGATCCAGATGCGCCGACAGGATGGAGCTCAGCTCGTACGGCCCCTGCATCCTCTTGCGTCCTAGGTCGGCCATGGCCTGCGCCGCTTCGGGATGTTCCAGGACCAGCTTCATGGCGTCGGCGAATCCGTCCACGTCCCTCGCCTTGACCAGGATTCCCGCGCCATCGCCCAGAAGCTCGCGGATGCCCCGCACGTCGGAACCGATCACGGGCCTCTCCAGGCACATCGACTCCATCACGCAGCGCGGGAGCCCCTCCCTGACCGAGGGCAGCAGCGTCGCGACCGAAGCCCGGATCATCACCGGGATGTCCCACCGCTCGTTCAGGAACCGGCAGCGCTCGGAGATGCCGAGGTCCGCCGCCAATCGTTCCATCGAGCTCCTCAGGGGCCCCTCGCCCACGAAGACCAGATGGAGCGCGCTGTCGCGGTAGATGCGGGCGAAGGCCCGCAAAGCATCCACGTGGCGCTTCCCCGGGTTGAACTCGGCGACCATGAGGATCATGGGCGCCTCTCCGGGAAGCCGGAGCTCGTCCCTCACGGCCTTGACGGAGGCTTCGCTGACCTGCTGCGGAGCATAGAAATCCGTGTCGATGCCGATCCCGCGCATGTAACGCAGGCGGTCCGCGGGCACGATCCCGAGCTTGCGCGCCTCCGCCTCGTCGTCCTCGTTCATGACGATCAGGTAATCGGTCCAGCGCCCGGCCAGCTTTTCCAGGGTCCGGAAGACCTGGTTCCTGAAGGGGTTGCCGCCCGCATGGAAATGGAAGCCATGAGCGGTGTACACGACGACCGGCCTGTCCTTGGCCGCGAGGCCCTTCAGGGCGTAGCGCGTCACCAGGGCCGCCACCGGCGTGTGCACATGGACCACGTCGTACTTCCCGTGCGCCACGACGGCGCGGATCATCCGTGGCCCGGTCCTGAGGTTCCGCGGGTCCAGGGGGTTGCGGGACCACTCGATGTCCCGCACCTCATCGAACACCTCCACGCAATCCCGGGCGGAGGTCACCCCGTTGGCGGCGGCGTCGACGCGCCAGCCCTTCGCCTGGAAGAAGCGGGCCAGGGGGAACAGGAACAGGCGCAGCGTCCGCGGCACCGTCGCCACCATCAACAGTCGGGGCATCGATCCTCGCCTTCCTCCCGGGCATCGGAGAGCCGGGCCGTGCGTCGGCCGGCGTAGATGGACAACCAATCCTCGACCGCGCACTCCAGGGAGAAACGGGACACGATCCGCTGCCGCGCCCGCGCTCCCATCGCCAGCGCATCTTCGGGCGGAACCGCCAGGGCCCGACTCAGGGCCGAGGCCAAGGCGGCCGGATCCCGCGGCGGGACAAGGAAGCCGCAATCGCCGAGCAGCTCCCTGACCGCTCCGCAGTCGGTGGCCACCACGACCTTGCCGCACGCCATGGCTTCGCCCACGACCAGCGAGAACCCCTCCCAGGCCGAAGACAGCACGAACACGTCGGCGGCGTCGAACAGCGCGGGCACGTCCGGCCGGACGCCGAGGAAATCGACGCGATCGAGAACGCCCAGATCCGTGGCGGTCCGCGTCAGGCCGGCCAGCAGGGGGCCGCCGCCCGCGATCCAGAGGCGGGCGTCGGCGCCGTCCCGGCGGACCCGGGCGAAGGCCTCCAGGAGGTTGGGATAGTCCTTCTGCTCTTCCAGCCGGCCGACGGCGAGAACCAGCTTGTCCGCGGGATCCAGCCCGGCGCGATCCCGCAGCACCCGTCCGGCGCCCGCATCGGCGGGAGCGCGGAAGCGGTCCGTGTCGATCCCGTTCGACACGACGATCATGGCGCCGCGGCGCACGGCGCCCTTCGCCTCGAAGGCCGCGACGGCCTTGGCGCTGACGTTCGTGGACAGATCCGCCAGCCCGTCCGTCAGGCGGTAGGCCCACATCCGGGCCGGGCCGCCCTCGTCCGTGTTGTGCGCCGTGCAGATCAAGCGCGGCACCCTGGTCGTCAGCCGGACCAGGCGCGCCAACAGGTTCGCGTGCACCATGTGGCTGTGCACGACGTCGGGGCGGAACGATCCGATCAGCCGGCGCAGCGACCCGTACGCGCGGAACAGGCCGCCGACCGATTTCGAGATCCCGAAGCCCGTCACCCGGATGCTGCCGTTCGCGGGCAGCAGCGCGGCCTCGCCCGTCAGGTAGGCGATCCCCACCTCGTGGCCCCGGCCGGCCATCCGATCGGCCAGATCCACGACCTGGCGTTCGGCGCCGCCGACGCCGAGGCCTGTGATGACGAAGAGGATCCTCATGGCCGCACCCGCCCCGCGAACACGTACCACGAGCACTGGAGAGCGCGGACGAGGCACTTCAACTTGCGGATCGGCGCCCTCTCCCTGGAATACTGGTCCCGGTAATACACGAGCAGCCCCCTGGGGTTGCGCTTCAGGATGCGCATGAAATTGGCCGTGTAGCCGTCGGGCAGGTATTCACAGCGGTAGATCGTCTCGTCGGCGAAGAACAGGATCGGCCCGTCGTCGCCGATCCGGTTCCAGACGTAGAGCTCGGGGAAGAACTTCTCC
>JAURXS010000384.1 GCA_030654305.1 bacterium
CGCCGGTCGCGAAAGCCGCGCCCGCCCACAAGCCGGCCGGCAGCGGCCGCGCCGCGGAGGAGACGCCGGCCGGGCTGCCCGCCGAGGAGCCCGCGCCCGCGGCGGCTCCGGCCAAGTCGCCGGTCAAGTCGCCGGCGCCCGCCCGCACCGAGACCCAGCCCAACAGCACGGTCTCGGGCCGGCCGGTGCCCGCGGCCCCGGCCACGCGGCGCCTGGCCCGCGAGCTGGGCGTGGACCTGGCGCTGGTGTCCGGCACCGGACCCGGCGGGCGCGTGACGCCCGTCGACGTGCAGGCCTACCTGGCCGGCGGTTCCCCGGCCGCTGCGTCGGCGCCGTCCGCGCCGTCCGCCCCGATCGCGGACCGGGCCGCCGAGGGCACGCACCTGGCCGCCGCCGCGAGCGCCATCCCGTTCCTGGACATCGAGCCCCTGCCCGACTTCTCGCTGCAGGGCCCGGTGGAGATCGAGCCGCTGCGCTCGATCCGCCGCAAGGTGGCGCGCAAGATGACGACCTCGATGATCCTAGTGCCGCACGTCGCCCACATGGACGACGCCGACGTCACGGAGCTCGAGGAGTTCCGCCTGAAGATGAAGGCGCGGCGCGACGGCGAGCCCGGCGGCAAGCTGACGCTGCTGTCGTTCGTGATCCGCGCGATCACCGCGGGCCTGCGGGCGGCGCCGGCGTTCAACGCCAGCCTCGACCCGTTCCGCGAGGAGATCGTCTACAAGAAGTACTACAACATCGGTTTCGCGGCGGACACCGGGAAGGGCCTGGTGGTGCCGGTGATCCGCGGCACCGACGTCAAGAGCATCCGCGAGATCTCGCGCGAGATCGAGGAGAAGGCCGCGCTGGCCCGCGAGGGCAAGCTGCCCCTGGAGGACATGCAGGGCGGCACCTTCACGATCACCAACGTCGGCCCGCTGGGCGGCACCGCCCTGATCCCCACGATCAACTACCCCGAGGTGGCGATCCTGGGCATGGGCCGCGTGCAGGAGAAGCCCGTGGTGCGCGACGGCCAGATCGTGATCCGCAAGATCCTGCCGCTGACGCTGGCCTTCGACCACCGCGTGGCCGACGGCGCCGACGCGGCGCGCTTCGTGGGCGAGCTGGTGCGCAACCTGAGCGACCCGAACCTGCTTTTATTGGATACCTAGAACCGAGGAGAGGCCGCTCATGGTGATGGGAAGCCTGAACACCGAAGTCGAGGTCGTGGTCATCGGCTCGGGGCCCGGCGGCTACGTGGCGGCGCTGCGCCTGGCGGACCTCGGCAAGGAAGTCATGGTCGTCGAGGAGCGGGAGCGCCCCGGCGGCGTCTGCCTGCTGGAGGGCTGCATCCCCTCGAAGTCGCTCATCAACGCCATCGAGCTGAGCGAGGCGGCCAAGGGCGCCGCGCGCCTCGGCCTGACCTTCACCGGGATGAAGATCGACCACGTGAAACTGCGCGAGTGGACCGACGGCGTGGTGGCCCAGCTGTCCGGCGGCGTCAAGACGCTGCTGCAGAAGCGCGGCGTGGAGATCGTGCACGGCCGCGCCCGCTTCCAGGACAACCACACCCTCGCCATCGAGGGGGGCGGCACGATCGCCTTCAAGCAGTGCATCATCGCCACCGGCTCGTCGCTGAACCGGCTGCCGCCGGGCATCGACCAGAGCGTCTGGTCGTCGGCCGACGCGCTGAAGCTGCAGGAGGTGCCCGGGACGCTGCTGGTCGTCGGCGGCGGCTACATCGGCCTGGAGCTGGGCCTGGTCTACGCCGGCCTGGGCAGCCGGGTCTCGGTGGTCGAGTTCTTCCCGCGCCTGCTGATGGGGGCGGACCTCGACCTCGTGGACATCATGGTCAAGCAGGTCAGCAAGCGGCTGCACGCGGTCATGACCGATTCGAAGGTCAAGGGCATCGAGCCCCGCGACGGCGGTTTCGACGTGGAGATCGAGCACGAGGGCAAGACGTCCCGGGAGCACTACGACCGGGTGCTGGTGGCCATCGGCCGCCGGCCGAACACCGACGGCATCGGCCTCGAGCACACGAAGGTCGTCGTGGACGACAAGGGCGTGATCGAGACCGACGGCGAGTGCCGCACGGCCGAGCCCCACATCTACGCCATCGGCGACGTGACGCACGGCCCGATGCTGGCGCACAAGGCCAGCCGCGAGGGCAAGGTCGCGGCCGAGTCGATCGCCGGCCACAAGGTGGAGTTCGACAACCGGGCCATCCCGGCCGTCGTGTTCACCGACCCGGAGATCTCCTGGTGCGGCCTCACCGAGCGGCGCGCGCAGGAGATGGGCGTGACGGTCAACGTCGGCCGCTTCCCGCTGTCGGCCCTGGGCCGCGCGCGGGCCATCGGCCACACCGAGGGCCTGGTCAAGGTCCTCTCCGAGCCGGAGACCGACCTGATCCTGGGCGTCGGCATCGTCGGCCCGCACGCCAGCGAGCTGATCGCCGAGGGGGCCCTGGCCATCGAGATGGGCGCCACCCTGGCCGACCTGACCGAGACGATCCATCCGCACCCGACGCTCAGCGAGGCGCTGATGGAAGCCGCCGAGATGGCCGCCGGCACGGCGGTGCACGTCTTCAAGCGCGGCTGAACGAGCGGCAGCACGACTCGACACCCGGGACGCCATGCCTCACCGCCCCGACAGCGACACCCTACCCGGCTGGGATCTCGACGCGGACCTCGTCGCGACGGTCGCCGCCGGCGGCCCCGCGCGCGTGCGCGTGCTGCGCTGCGCCTCGCCGCAGGTCGTGGTCGGCCGCGGCGGGCGGGCCGGCGTCGAGGTGGACCTC
>JAURXS010000385.1 GCA_030654305.1 bacterium
ACCCGATCTTCGTGCCCGAGAAGAAGCTGACCCTGACCGGGGCCAACTTCCAGGGCTCGCCGGTGTCGCTGCCCATGGACATGGCCGGCGCGGCCATGACGATGGTCTGCGTGCTGAGCGAGCGGCGCCTGAACCGCCTGCTCAACCCCGCCTTGAGCGTGGGACTGCCGGCCTTCCTGACCAAGGGCGCGGGCATGTTCTCCGGATTGATGCTCAGTCAGTACACCGCCGACTCGCTCATCGTCGAGCAGCGGATCCTCTGTGCGCCCGCGTCGGTCCAGTCCATCCCGGCCGCGGCGGACCAGGAGGACTTCGTCTCGATGGGCATGAACACGGCCCTGAAGAACAAGCAGATCGTCGAGAACGCCTGCGGCATCCTGGGCATCGAGTTCATGGCCGCGGCGCAGGCCCTGGACTTCCGCGACTTCAAGAAGGGGGCGGGCGTCGACGCCGGCCACGCCGCGGTGCGGGAGCACGTGGCGTTCCTGGAAGTCGACCGACCCCTGCACGACGACCACACCGCGATGATGGAGCTGGTGCGGTCGTGCGGGATCCTCGAGAAGGTCGAGGCGGTCGTGGGTAATCTGGCCGGCTGACCGCCCCATCGATGATGAAGCGAAGGCCGCCCCCCGAACGGGGCGGCCTTCTGGTTTGGGCCGGCCGGGGGGGAGACGACCGCCTGAGGCGCGGCCGTCATCCGGCCGGGAATCAGTCGAGCCGGGTGAAGAAGCGGCCCAGCCGGGGGCGCCAGCCGCGGTCCCGATCGACCGAGGCCACGACGGCGAGGGCCCGGCCCTGCAGCGCGTCGCGGCCCACGAACCCGAAGTAGCGCGAATCGAAGCTGTGGTCGCGGTTGTCGCCCATGACCAGGTAGGAGTCGGCGGGCACTGCGACCGGACCGAAGTCCCGCAGCGCGCGGGTTCCCGGGGAGAGCATCACCGCGTGGCGGCGGCCGCCGAGGTCCTCGGTCAGCAGCTCATGGCGGCCGTCGTCGTCGGGCGGGAGCGCCCAGCGCAGCCCATCGTCCCGCGGCGCGCAGGCGAGGGGGCGGCCGTCGATCAGCAGGTCGCCGGCGCTCATCGCCACCGTGTCGCCGGGCAAACCGACCACGCGCTTGACCAGGCGGGTGCCGTCGTGGGGCGAGGACAGCACGACGATGTCGCCGCGCCGCGGTTCGCCGGTCCGCGCCACCTCGCAGCCCAGCAGCGGGACGCGCAGCGAAAAGGCGGTGCGGTCCACCAGGATGCGGTCGCCCTCGTAGATCGTCGGCTGCATCGAGCCCGTCGGCACGTCGTACCAGTTGGCGACGGCGGAGCGGAAGCTCAGCGCGCTCGCCACGACCACCAGCAGGGGCAGCCAGGAGCGCAGGCGGCGGGCGAGGGGGCGGGTCGGCGTCATGTCGGGCCTCCGGCGGGGAAGCGGTGCGCGTCGGGTCGGATCCGCATGTATACGCCCACGCGGCGGCGGCGGTTCCCCTCCGGTTGCGCGCCCGCCCGCTCGATCGTATCCTGCGCGCATGTTCCGCCCCGCGACACCGGTTTCCCGCGCCTCTGCCTCCAGGGTCCTGACGGCCCTGCTCCTGCTGGCGAGCCTCGGCGCGTTCCAGGCCTCGCACCTCAAGCACCACTACGACCACGCGGAGCCCCTCGATGCCCACGACGGGCACGCCGCGGCGGTCTGCATCGTCTTCCACACCGGCACGCTCGCCGAAGGCGTCGTCGAGGCGCCGCGGGCCGCCGCCGCCGTCGTCGTGCGGGTCCCGGCCGCCGAGGTGCGCGCGCTGGGCCTGCTGATCCTGCCCGTGCGCGAGGCGCGGGCCCCGCCCGTTTCCGCCTGATCCACGCGAACCCGCCCCTCACGCGACGATCGAGGCCCGGCGCCCCCGGCGACCGCAGTCCGCGGCTCCCCGCTCGCGCCCGGAAACGAGGAGTGACGAACATGCGCACCCGCATCACCGCGGCGATCCTCGCCGCAGCGACGGCCCTGGCGACCGGAGGCGCGGCCGCGGCCGCCGACCCGGCCGCTTCCGGCAGCACGATCACCGGCATCTCCAGCCTGATGAACCCGGCCATCAGCGTCAACGCCCTGTTCCTGGGCGAGACCTCGGCCGACGACGACGGCTACGCCGCCAACCGCGTCGGCCTGCAGGAGGCCGAGATGCAGTTCACCTCGGTGGTCGACCCGTTCTGGACCGCCGACCTAGTCGTCGCCTACCACCAGGAGATCGGCCACGACCACGGCGACGAGGCGGCCGACGCCCACGACGAGGCCGCCTTCGCCACCGACCTCGAGGTGGCGCGCCTCCGCGCGCGCGCGCTGCCGGCGGGTTTCGGCCTGGTCCTGGGCAAGGATTACCTGCCCTTCGGCAAGCACGTGCCCCTGCACACCCATCAGGACGCCTTCGTGCGGGCGCCGGTCGCCGTGCGCTCGTTCCTGGGCGACCACGGCTTGACCGAGGTCGGCGCGCGGGTCGAGGCGACGCTGCCGCTGCCCTGGTACTCGGAGGCCGTCGTCTACGCCGTCAACGGCGACGCGGAGATCTTCGACGCGCACGACCGCGACCTGGCCTGGGGCGCGCGCTGGACGCAGACCTGGGACGTGGCGCCGACCGCCACGCTGGAACTGGGGGGCTCGCTGCTGAACGGTCCGGGCGCCCGCGACGCCGACGAACCGGCCGGCAAACTCGGGGTCTACGGCGTCGACGCGACCTACAAGTGGGTCAGCGGCGCGCGGTCCCACGGCCCGGCCGTGACCTGGACCGGCGAGTTGATCCTGCCCGATCCCGAGCGCGCCGCAGGCGACCCGCGGGGCTGGTACTCGCACCTGCAGGGCCGCATCCACCGCAGCTGGTGGGCGGGGTTCGGCGCCGGGCAGGCCGCGGACGTCCACGGGCACGTGGACGTCGACGGCGTGGAGGTCGCGACCCTGACCACCTGGAACGAGTACCGGGCCAACCTGACCTTCGTGCCGAGCGAGTACAGCGCGTTGCGCGCCGAGGTCTCGCAGCTCGACGAAGCGGGCGGCGACGGCGACGACCTGCGCTTCTCGCTGCAGTGGAACTTCACCATCGGGTCGCACCCGGCCCATCTCTACTAGGAGGACCGCCATGATCTCGCGAATCCGGATCCCGGCGGCCGCCCTCGCGCTCGCCCTCTTCGCCTTCCCCCTCTCGCCCGGGCGCGCCGCCGCGGCGGACGGACCGTTGCGGGTGGCGGCCACCCTCTCGGACCTCGGCTACGTGGCGCGGGCCGTGGGCGGCGACGACGTGGAGGTGACGGTCCTCTGCCCCGGGGGCATGGACCCGCACTACCTGCCCGCCAAGCCGTCGCTGTCGCGCAAGCTGGGACAGGCCGACGCGCTGCTGTTCAACGGCCTCGAGCTGGAGATCGGCTGGCTGCCGCCGCTGCTGGAGAAGGCCCGCAACCCGCGGGTGCGCGCCGGCGCGCCCGGGCTGATCGACTGCTCCGCGGCCCTCGAGTCCGTCCTGGACGTCCCGTCCGGCGCCATCGACCGCGGCCTGGGCGACATCCACCCGCAGGGCAACCCGCACTACACCGTCGACCCGCGCCGGATGATCGCGGTCGTGCAGCTAGTCGGCCGCCGCTTCGGGGAGTTGGACCCGCCGCGCGCGGCGGCCTACCGCGACCGGGCCGAGGCTTACGCGGCACTGTTGCGCGAGCGCCTGCCGGTCTGGCAGGAGCGGACCGCCGCCCTGCGGCACCGCCACGTCCTGCTGAACCACCAGCACTGGAACTACCTCTGCGACTGGCTCGGCCTGGACGTGATCGGCGAGATCGAGCACCGACCGGGCATCGCGGCCTCGCCGCGGCACGTGCAGGACATGGTCGAGAAGTCCCGCACCCTGGGCGACGTCGTGATCGTGGCCGCGAGCTGGGATCACCTGGACGTGGTGCGCGAGATCGCCGGCCGCGCCGGCGCGTCCCTGGCGGTCCTGCCGGGCCACGCGGGCGCGGAGGCCGGCACCGACGACTACATCGCGTTCCTGGACGAGGTGACGCGGCGCCTGGCCGAGGCGGCCGCGGCGCCGGGAGGGGGGCGGCCGTGAACGGCTTCCTGGAGATGATGGCGGCGCCGGTCGTGATGGCGCTGATCCTGGTGGCGATGCACTCCCACCTCGGCCACCACGTGGTGCGGCGCGGCGTGATCTTCGTCGACATCGCCCTGGCCCAGGTGGCCGCCTTCGGGGTGGCGATCTCCCTGCTGCTGGGCGGGGAGATCGGCAGCGACGGCACCTACGCCGTGGCCCTGGGCAGCACCTTCCTGGGCGCCCTGCTGATCTCGCGCACGCGCGGGAAGTCGGAGCGGGTGCCGCAGGAGGCGTACATCGGGATCATCTACGCGGTGTGCAGCGCGGCGATGATCCTGGTGCTGACCCAGGTGCCGCACGGCGGCGAGGAGATCAACCACCTGCTGGTCGGGGCGATCCTCTGGGTCACCTGGCCGACCCTGCTGAAGACCGCGGCCCTCTACGCCGTCCTGGGCTTCCTGCTCTGGCGGTGGCGCGGGCCGCTGGACCGGATCTCCGCCGACGCCGAGGCGGCCCGGCGCGAGGGCCTGCCGCTGCGGCGCTGGGACTTCGCGTTCTACCTGATCCTGGGCACGGTCGTGACCTCCAGCGTGCAGATCGCCGGCGTGCTGCTGGTGTTCACGCTGCTGGTGGTCCCCACGGTGATGGGCGTGCGCCTGTACGCCGACCACCGCCGCCACTTCGCCTACACGCTGGCGGTCGGCATCGCGGCGGTGGTGCTCGGGGCCGCGCTGAGCTACGTGCTGGACCTGCCGACCGGCGCGGCCATCGTCTGCGTGTTCGGGTTCCTGCTGGGGCTGCAGGTGCTCCTGGAGTCCCTGCTGCGCCGCGGCTGACGGCCGATTCCCGGTTGCCTCGCCCCTCCCCATGCCGCATTCTCGATCCCGGCGCCGTCCCCCGCGGGGGGTGGCGCCGGCGCCCGTCCCGCCCCACGCCGATCCGGGAGAACACCATGAAGCGAACGCTGTGGATCCTCGCCGCCGCCGCGCTGCTCGCCGCGCCCGCCGCCGCGCCGGCGAAGGACAAGGCAGAAGCGGACAAGAACCCCCTGAACGCCGACACCTTTTCCGGCCTCGGGCTGCGCCTGCTGGGCCCGGCCGTCTCCTCGGGGCGCATCGGCGACTTCGCCGTCAACCCCGCCGACCCCGCCGAGTACTACGTGGCGGTCAGCAGCGGCGGCGTCTGGAAGACGGTCAACGCCGGCACCACCTACGAGCCGGTGTTCGACGCCGAGGGCTCCTTCTCGATCGGCTGCGTGACCCTCGACCCGCGCGACCCGAAGGTCGTCTGGGTGGGCAGCGGCGAGAACAACAGCCAGCGCAGCGTCGCCTACGGCGACGGTGTCTACAAATCGGTCGACGGCGGCAAGCACTGGTCGAACACCGGCTTGAAGGAGTCCGAGCACATCGGCATGATCGTCGTGGACCCCCGCGACTCCGACGTGGTCTACGTCGCCGCCCAGGGCCCGCTGTGGCGGCCCGGCGGCGACCGGGGCCTCTACAAGACCGCCGACGGCGGCGCCACCTGGCAGAAGATCCTCGACATCTCGCCCGACACGGGCGTCAGCGAGCTGCGCCTGGACCCGCGCGACCCCGACGTGATGTACGCCGTCAGCTACCAGCGGCGCCGGCACATCTGGGTGCTGCTGGACGGCGGCCCCGAGTCGGCGATCCACAAGAGCGTCGACGGCGGCAAGACCTGGCGCAAGCTGACGCGCGGGCTGCCCGAGGGCGACCTCGGCCGCATCGGCATCACGGTGTCGCCCGTCCGGCCGGACCTGGTCTTCGCCATCGTCGAGGCGGCCGAGGCCGGCGGCTTCTACCGCAGCGACGACGCCGGCGAGAACTGGCGCAAGATGAGCGACTACGTCGCCACCAGCCCGCAGTACTACCAGGAGATCTTCGCCGACCCGCACGCCGCCGAGCGCGTGTACTCGCTGGACACCTACTTCCAGGTGACCGAGGACGGCGGCGCCAATTGGCGGCGCGTGCCGATCGAGTTCAAGCACGTCGACGACCACGCCCTGTGGATCGACCCGCGCGACGTCGACCACCTGCTGATCGGCTGCGACGGCGGGATCTACGAGACCTGGGACCGCGGCGCGACCTGGGACTTCAAGGCCAACCTGCCGGTCACGCAGTTCTACAAGGTGGCCGTCGACCAGGCCCTGCCCTTCTACAACGTCTACGGCGGGACCCAGGACAACAACACGCTCGGCGGCCCGTCGCGCACGCACAACAACCACGGCCTGCGCAACAGCGACTGGTTCGTGACCCAGGGCGGCGACGGCTTCGAGCCGCAGGTCGACCCCACCGACCCCGACGTCGTCTACAGCCAGTACCAGCACGGCGGCCTGGCCCGCTACGACCGGCGCAGCGGCGAGAGCCTGGACATCCAGCCCCAGCCAGCCTGGGGCGAGCCGGCCTACCGCTTCAACTGGAACTCCCCGCTGCTGATCAGCCCCCACAACCACGAGCGGCTCTACTTCGGCTGCCAGAAGCTCCTGCGCAGCGACGACCGCGGCGCGAGCTGGACGGAGGTCAGCGGGGACCTCTCCCGCGGCATCGACCGCAACCGGCTCGAGGTGATGGGCCGGGTCTGGAGCGTCGACGCGGTGGCCAAGAACCGCAGCACCTCGTTCTACGGCAGCCTGGTGGCCCTGGACGAGTCGGTGCTGCAGGAGGGGCTCCTCTACGCCGGCACCGACGACGGGCTGGTGCAGGTGACCCTCGACGGCGGCGGCACCTGGCAGGCCCGGGACGGCTTCCCGGGCGTGCCCGCGCAGGCCTTCGTGGAGGACGTCGACGCCGACCGCCACCGTGCTGCGACCGTCTACGTCTGCCTCGACAACCACAAGAAGGGCGACTTCCAGCCCTACCTGCTGCGCAGCGACGACCACGGCAAGACCTGGCGCAGCATCGCCGGCGACCTGCCGGAGCGCGGCAGCGTGCACTGCTTCGTCCAGGACCACGTGAACCCGGACCTGCTGTTCTGCGGCACCGAGTTCGGCGTCTACTGCTCGCTGGACGGCGGCGCCCGCTGGGTGCGCCTCAAGGGCGGCTTCCCGGTCATCTCGGTGCGCGACCTGGAGATCCAGCGGCGCGAGAACGACCTGGTCGTCGGCACCTTCGGCCGCGGCATCTACGTCCTGGACGACTACACGCCGCTGCGCGCGATCACCCGCGCCGCCCTGGAGGGGGAGCCGGCCCTGCTGTTCCCGGTCAAGGACGCGCTGCTCTACAACGAGGCCTCGCCCCTGGGCGGCCGCCGCAAGGGCAGCCAGGGCGACAGCTTCTACCAGGCCGAGAACCCGCCGTTCGGCGCCGTGTTCACGCTCCACCTCAAGGAGAAGCTGTCGGGCCGGCGCGAGCAGCGGCACGCCGCCGAGAAGGCGCTGGTCGAGAAGAAGGAGCCGGTCCACTACCCGAGCTGGGACGAGCTGCGCGCCGAGGACCGCGAGGACGCGCCGGGCTTCTTCCTGGCGATCTCCGACCTGGACGGGCGCGTGGTGCGCCGCGTCGCGGTGGCCAACCAGGCCGGCCTGCAGCGCGTGTCCTGGGACCTGCGCGACCCCTCGCTGCGCCCCGCCGGCGTGACGCCGAACACCGACGGCGGCCCGCTGGTAGCGCCCGGACAGTACGTCGCGCAGCTGATGCGCAGGGTGGACGGCGTCGCGACGCCGCTGGCGGCGCCGCAGAAGTTCACGGTCAAGCCGCTCGCCCTGGCGGCGCTCGCGGCGCGGGAGCCGACGGAGCGCCAGCGCTTCCAGCGCGCGGTCGCCGAGCTGCAGCGGGCCGTCCAGGGCGCGGTCGAAAAATCCGGCGAGGTGCAGGAACGTATTGACCACGTCGAGCCGGCGTTGTTCAATACGGTCGGGGTGAGCGACGCCGACCGCGCGAAGCTGCGCGCGATCGGGACCAGGCTGGCGGACCTGCGCGTGATCCTGCTGGGCGACGACACGATCGCCTCGCGCAACGAGCCCACGCCGCCGTCGCTGTCCGAGCGCATCGAGCGCGTCGCCTACGGGAGCTGGGAGTCCTCGGCGGCGCCGACCGGGACCCACCGCGAGACCTACCGCACGGTGGCCGAGCGGTTCCCGCAGGTGCAGTCGGACCTGGCCGCGATCGACGCGGACCTCGCCGAGTTCGAGAGGATGCTGGAGGCCATGGGTGCGCCGTGGACGCCGGGACGGAGCCCGGTGTGGAGGGCTGAAAAGTAAGCCGCTACCTTCCAGATGGCCCCGCCGCGGTCAAGGACGACCGCGGCGGGGTCTCTATTTACGGGGCGGTTGTTCCGGGCTGTTCGGCGGCGGGGGCGATGACCGGCGGCAGCGCGGTCCCCTCCGGCACGAACGCCAGCGAGACCGAGTTCACGCAGTGGCGGGTGTCCCGGGGCGTGAACTTCTCGCCCAGGAAGACGTGCCCCAGGTGGCCGCCGCAGTGGCGGCAGAGGATCTCGGTGCGGCGGCCGTCGCGGTCGGTCAGGCGGCGCACCGCGCCCTCGATCTCGTCGTCGAAGCTGGGCCAGCCGCAGCCGGCGTCGAACTTGTCGGCGGAGCGGTACAGCGGCGCGTTGCAGCGCTTGCAGAGGTAGGTACCCCGGGCGGAGTGCTCCTCGAACTCGCCGCTGAAGGGGCGCTCGGTTCCCTTGTGCAGGAAGACGCGCTGCTCGTCCTCGGTCAGGTCATTGTACTTCACCGGCGGCTCCTCGGCGGGGGAAGTCGCGGCGGCGGCCGTGGCCAGCAACAACAGCGCCAGCACGGCGCCGATCTTCCCGTTCATGTCGCCCTCCCGGCGGGTGGGGTTCCCCACACCGATACACACGAACGGCGCTCGCCGCCGCGTCCGCCCGGGGCTCAGCCGCCCGCCGCTTCGCGCAGCAGCCGCCAGGCCCGCGCGACGTGGCGGTCCGCCGTCAGGGTGGCGCCCACGCTCAGGCGCAGGGTCAGCCGGTCGTCCAGCCGGGTGTGGGACAGGAAGATCCCGCCGTCAGCGTTGACCGCGTCCATGATGAGCCGGTTCGCCTCGTCGCCGCCGCGGTGCCGGAAGCAGACCAGGTTCAGCGGGGCCGGGGCGGCCAGCTCCCAGTCGGGGTCGGCGTCCACCCAGCCGGCGAATTCCTGCGCCAGGCGCACGTGCTCGCGCACGTGGTGGCGCAGCCCCTCCACCCCGTACCAGCGGATCACGAACCACAGCTTCAGGGCGCGGAAGCGCCGGCCCAGCGGGACCTGCCAGTCCCGGTAGTCGACGACCCGGCCCGACTCGGTGGCGGCGTTGCGCAGGTACTCGGGCAGGATCGAGAGCGCGCGCACCAGGTCCGCGCGGTCGCGCACCCAGAAGCAGTCGCAGTCGAAGTTCGTGAACATCCACTTGTGGGGGTTGAAGCAGTAGCTGTCGGCGAACTCCAGGCCGTCCTGGATGCCCCGGAACTCCGGGCAGAGGGCCGCCGTGCCGGCGTGGGCGGCGTCGACGTGCAGCCAGAGGCCGTGCTCGCGGCAGACCGCGCCGATCGCGGGCAGGGGGTCCAGGGCATGGCTCGAGGTCGTGCCGACCGTGGCGCAGGCGAAGGCGGGGCGCTTGCCCGCGGCGAGGTCCGCGCGGATCGCCGCGTCGAGCGCCGCGGGGCGCATCGCCAGCAGGTCGTCGACCTCGATGCGGCGCAGGTTCGCGGCGCCCAGCCCCGCGACGCGCACGGCCTTCTCGATGCTGGAGTGCGTCTGGGTCGAGCAGTAGGCGGTCAGCGAGCCGTCGCCGCCCCGCTCGTCGACGGCGAAGCCGCTGGCCCGCTCGCGCGCCGCCACCAGGGCGCACAGCGCCGCGCTGGAGGCCGAGTCCTGGATCACGCCGCCCCCGGCGCCCGTCGACAGGAACGCCGGCGGCAGGTCCAGCATCCCGACGAGCCAGTCCAGGACGTGGGTCTCCAGCTCGGTGCAGGCGGGACTCGTGGACCACAGCATGCCCTGCACGCCGAGGCCGGCCGACAGCAGCTCGCCCAGGACCGCCGGGCCCGACGCGTTGGCCGGGAAGTAGCCGAACCAGCCGGGCGACTGCCAGTGGGTCGTGCCGGGCAGCACGATCCCCTCGACGTCGCGCATCAGGTCGGCGAAGGGTTCGCCGTCGCGCGGCGGCAGCGGCGGCAGCGCGGCGCGCACGTCGCCGGGGGCGGCGCGGCTCTGCACGGGCAGCGTCTCGAGGCGCTCCCAGTAGTCGGCGATCCAGTCCACCACCTCGCGGCCGTGGCGGCGGAACTCCTCGGGCGTCATGTGGCGGTCTTCGTGTCGCATGTCGTCGCTCCCGTGGCTGTCAGTCGGAATCGAGGTGGCGGCCGCACTCGCCGACGAGCGCGGCCACCACCTGCTTGTGCAGGCCGGCCGGCGCCGCCACCGTGTAGTGGTGCAGGAAGACGTCGACGTGGCGCATGGAGAAGTCCTCGACCACGCGCACGCCCGCGCCGCGCCGGACGAGGTGGCGCGGGACGACCGCTCGGCCCAGGCCCTGCGACACGCCGTCGAGGATCCCGTAGACGTCGCTCATGAAGGCGCGGCGGTAGTCGGGAGCGTCGGGGCGCCCGGCGAAGAACCAGCGCGTGACGTCGTCGTCGGGGTCGTTGTCCAGGTAGATGTCGGCAGGGGAGGCGCGGCGCGCGCTCTCGATCACCACGTACCGCTCGCGGCCCAGGGGCAGGGCCGTCACGTCGGACCAGGCGAGCCGCCGGTCCAGGACGATGAAGTCGGCGACGCCCTCGCGCAGCACGCGCGGCAGCGCCGAGGTCTGGTGGACCTGGAACTCGATCTGGATCGCCGGATTCCCGCGCAGCAGCGCCGCCAGGGACGGTAGGACCGCGGAGCGGAGGATCGACGAGTAGGCGGCCACGCGCAGGGGGCCGGCCAGGTCCCCGACCGCGGGCTCCTTCAGGTCGCGCAGCAGTTCGGCGTCGAGCTGGTCCTTGGCCTGGCAGTAGCGCAGCAGGCGCAGGCCGGTCTCGGTCAGCCGGATGCCGTCGTTCCCGCGGACGAAGAGCGTGGCGCCCAGCTCCTCCTCCAGCTTGTGCACGCGCTGGGAGAGCGCCGACTGCGAGACGTGCAGGCGCACCGCCGCGCGGGTGAAGCTCTTGAGCCTGGCCGTCTCGAAGAAGGCCGCCAGCCGATCGGTCGCCAGTTCGCGGCTCATCGATTCTCCTTATGGGTTGATCGGATCATATCATGAAACTTATGGCCGGTCTTGGACTATCATGTTCCTGCCGGTCCCGACGGCGCGTCCGCAGGGTATTCGTCCCGACCCCCGGGCGGGGGGGAAGCTCGCGCGGCGGGACCGGCAACTCGACCGCGCACCCGTGAAACTCCTGCTGAAAATCTCGCCGGTCTCGTCTAGACTGCGCCTCGACCACATCCTCGCCCGGATGGAGCCGTCGAGGGGGACGCGTTGAAGGAGCAGACCGCGGTCGCGGTGATCTGTGACAAGCCCGTGCGCTACCGCGTGCGGCGCAGCGACCGTGCGCGCCGTTTGAGCCTGCAGGTCAGCCCCCGCAAGGGGCTCGAGGTCGTGCTGCCCCGTCGCTGGAGCCTGGCCGAGCTGGAGCGGGCCCTGCGCGAGCACGCCATCTGGATCGACGAGCAGGTCGAGCGCTTCGACGTCCGCCAGGGACCGCGGTCGCCGGAACTGAGCACCGGCAGCCGGGTGCTGGTGCTGGGCCGGCCGCGCGAGCTGCTGGTCGAGGGCGTGGAGCCGGGGCGCCGCCGCGGGCGCGTCGTCGCCGAGAACGACCGCCTGCGCGTCCAGCTCACGCCGGACGACCTCCTGGACCCGCGGCCCCTGCTCGAACGCTGGCTGCGCCGCCTGGCGCGACGGCACCTTG
>JAURXS010000386.1 GCA_030654305.1 bacterium
CTGTGCTGGGCCGTGATGTTCGACCGCGGCCGCCTGCTCGCGGCCGTGCGGCGCGGCCACGCCGAGTTCTGGGAGCAGTGCGACGCTTGGCTGCAGGGCCGGCTGGACCGCCGCGACCTGGACGCCTGGTGCCGCGGCCACCCGGACCTGCCCCTGGCCAACCTCTGGCGCGAGACCGTCGGGCAGCCCACGAGCCAGGCCGTGCGGCGCGCCTCGGAACGCGTCGCCTACGCCGAGACGGAGAACCTGGAGCGCTACCTGATCATCCTGTCGACGACCGTCACCGTGGCGCCCTTCCTGGGGCTGCTCGGCACGGTCTGGGGCCTGATGCAGGCCTTCTGGGAGATGTCGGTGCTGCGCAGCGCCAACCTCACCGTCGTGGCGCCGGGCATCGCCGAAGCGCTGATCACGACCATCGCCGGCCTGTCGGCCGCGGTGCCGGCCGTGGTGTTCTTCAACCTCTTCGTGCGCAAGATCGACCTGATCGGCAACGAGATGGAACGCCTGCGCTCGATCATGGAGGACGCGGCGCCGTCGGCCGGGGAGGCCCGGCAGGCCCAGGCCCGCCGGCCCGAGCCGCACGAGAAGGAACAGATCCGATGAGACGCCGCTCGGCCTACCGCGGCTTCTCCGAGATCAACATCACCTCGCTGGTGGACATCGCCCTCTGCCTGCTGATCATCTTCATGCTCACCGCCCCCTACATCCAGGGCGGCGTGGAGGTCAACCTGCCGCAGGCCGAGACCCGCGAGGTGATCGTCGAAGAGGGCCCGATCATCACCGTGACGAAGGAGCGCACGCTCCACTTCGACGACGACCCGATCGCCATGTCCGACCTCGCCGCCCGCCTCGCCGTCTTCGCCGACAAGCGCGCGACGCTGCCGGTCTACCTGCGGGCCGACGAGGACGTGCCCTACGGGTTCGTGCTGCGGGTCATGGCCGCCATCGAGAAGGAGGGCTTCTCGAACCTGAGTCTGGTCGCGGACCAGGACCTAGGGGAGAGGGACCGCCCGTGAACCGCGCGCTGCCGGCCTCCCTGCTGCTGCACGCACTCTTCATCGTGGCGCTGCTGCTGTTCGGGTCCCAGGTGGTGCGCCAGCCGATGCCGCGCCAGCGGGCGATCTCGGTGCGTCTGGCCGAACTGCCCAGCCCGCGCCCGCAGGTCCAGACGGCGCCGCCGCAACCCGCCGCCGAGCCGGAAGTCCGGCCCGCGGTCGTCCCCAAGGCCGCCGAGAAGAAGCCGGCGCCGAAAGAGGCGGTCAAACCAGTGACGAAGCCGGCGGCGAAACCGGCCGCCCCGGATCGCCAGCCGGCGCAACCCGACGCCGCCACGCCGACGACGGCCGGTCCGGCCGCGGCCACGCCCCGCCTCGGCGCCGACGTCACCGTCGCGCCGCAGTACCAGTACTACCTCGACCTGCTCGAGCAGCGGATCGCCCGCAACTGGCAGCCGAGGAAGCTGGGGTTCCGCAGCGGGGCCCCGGTGACCTGCTCGATCCACTTCCAGGTCGAGCAGGACGGCCGCCTCTCGCGGCCGACGGTGAGCGCCGGTTCCGGCGTGCCCCTGATGGATCGCGAGGCCCTGCGGGCCGTGGAAGCGGTCGGCACCTTCCTGCCGATCCCCGCCGGCATGGCCGGGCGCGGGATCGGCATCACCTACATCTTCACGCTGACGGCGGGGAACTGACCATGCGGCACGACATCGCGCGCGACATCCTGGCCACGGCCCTCGTCCTGCTGGCGACCGTCGCGCCCGCCGCGGCCCAGGGCGAATACATCATGAGAGCCGACCGTTCGGCGGCCGAACTGACCGACATCCTGGTGCAGCCGCCGGAGGTGCAGGCCGGCGGCGCCGAGGCCCGGGCGGCGGCCGGCACCGTCGACGCCGTCATCCGCTCCGACCTCGACTTCAGCGGCCTGTTCCGCCTGCTGACGCGCGACCAGGTCGCCGGCAAGGCGCCGAGCCACTACCGCATCGACGGCGTGCTGGAGGGCCTGCCGACCGGAGGCGCGTCATCGCCCGCGCTCACGTTGCGCCTGCTCTCGGAACCCGGCGGCCAGGTCCTGCTCTCCAAGCGCTACCAGCCGGGGCCCGACCGGCTGCGGGCCACGGCGCACCACTTCGTGGAGCAGGTCATCCGCATGCTCACCGACCTGCCCGGCATCAGCCTGTCCCGCATCGTGTTCGCGCGCGGCAGCGGGGACCGCCGGGACATCTGGTGCGTCGACTACGACGGCGAGGGCCTGCTGCGGCTGACCTCCAACCGCACCCTGAACCTGTTCCCGTCCTGGTCCCCGGACAACAAGCAGGTCGCCTTCATGTCCTTTCGGCAGGGTCAGCAGGGCACCTACGTCCTCGAGGCGGCGACCGGGGCGGTGCGCATGGTCGGCGAGACCAGCGGCTCGAACCTGGGGCCGTCCTGGCACCCCGGCGGGCAGGAACTGGTGGTGGCCCTGTCGAAGGCCGGCCAGCCGGACATCTACCGCCTCGGTTTGGACGGACGCATCGTCCGTCGGCTGACCGTCTCGGAGTCGATCGAGGTCTCGCCCAGCTGGTCCCCGGGCGGCCGCGAAATCGTGTTCACCAGCGACCGGACCGGCTCGCCCCAGCTCTACGTCATGGACGCCGACGGCACCGGCCGGCGGCGTCTGACCTTCGAGGGGAAGTACAACGACTCGGCCGAGTGGTCGCCCCGCGGGGACCGGATCGTGTACGCCTGCCGCGAGCAGGAGATCACCCAGCTCATGCTCATCGAGGCGGGCGGGGAGAACCGCCGCCTGCTGACCGACGCCTCCTGGCGCAACTGCGAAGACCCCAGCTGGGCCCCGGACGGGCGCCACGTGGTGTTCGCCTCGGACCGCACCGGGGTCTTCAAGCTCTACGTCCTGGACGTCGAGGACGGGTCGATCCGGCAGTTGACGAAGGGCGGGGAACCCGATACAACTCCTGATTGGTCCCAGTGAAAATCCGTGTTATCTTGGCTTGGAATATGGAATCCGGTGGGTTGAGTCACTTCAGAAAAGGAGTCGGATAGCCATGGTGCGGACCCTAGCTCTGATCGGCATGCTGTTGGCGGCCCTGCTCATGACCGTCGGCTGCGGCGGCAAGAAGAACGTTCCGGTCGTGGACAACACGGCAACCGTCGTCACGACCCCGCCCGTCGAAGAGGTCGTCGAGGAGACGCCGGTCACCGAGACGCCGGCGCCCGTCACGAACTACGCGACCATGTCGCCCCAGGAGTACGGCATCGAGGACGTGTACTTCGCCTACGACGAGTACACCCTCAGCGCCGCCACCATGACCACGCTGACCGCGAACGCGAAGATCATGAAGGAGCACGGCGATGTCGTGTACCTGATCGAGGGCCACTGCGACGAGCGCGGCACGGTCGAGTACAACCTGGCCCTGGGCGAGAAGCGCGCGGCCGCCGTGCGCGACTACCTGGCGAACCTGGGCGTGAAGGCCGGCCAGTTGCGCGTCACGAGTTACGGCGAAGAGCGCCCGTTCGTCGCCGGCAGCACCGAGGCTTCCTGGGCCAAGAACCGCCGCGCCCATTTCGCGCGCCCGTAGGTGACCGCGATGCCGCAGCGCCGCACCGCCGGCTTCGCCGTCCTGATGGCCGGCGCGTACCTGGCCGCACTTGCGGCCGGGTGCGCGCCGCAATTCGAAGAACTCGGGACGGCGGTCGACGCCAACACGGTCGAGATCCAGCGGTTGGCCGACGAGCAGACCGCGCTGCGGCGCGACGTCACGGCCCTGCTGGCGCTGTTGCGCAGCGGCGAGGGGTCGGGCCTGGAGACCGACGCGCGCCTGCAGACCCAGCTCTCGCAGATCCTGGCCCGCCTGGACCAGGCCGCCGGCCAGCAGACCGACAACCAGGAATACATGCGCAACCTGTCGGCCCGCGTGGACCTCCTGACCACGCGCCTGGGCATCCCCACGCTCGGCGAATTCAAGCCGGCGCCGACCGGCGGCGCCGACCTCGCGGCCCTGCCCGAGGAGGGGCGCGCCCTGTTCAACGCTGCCATGTCGGATCGCGGCCGGGGCGACTACGACGCCGCCCGCCAGGGCTTCCGGGATTTCCTGGGCCGCTACCCGCGCAGCGAGCAGGCCGATGACGCCGAGTACTGGCTGGCCGCGATGACCGCCGACGACGGCGACCAGCAGGCGGCCCTGAACGCTTTGCTGACCTTGCTGGAAAGCTATCCGGACTCCGACCGCCGGGCCGACGCGCTGCACAAGGCGGTCGCCGCGGCCCACGCGCTCGGGCAGGACGCCGAAGCGCGCCGCCTGTTGGACCGCCTGCAGACCGAATTTCCAGGCTCGGAGGCGGCGGAGCTGGCCGGAGCCCTCTTGTCCGAGTAGAGAACAGGGAGTTTGTAGCGAGCAGGGAGGAGCGATCGTGCCCAAGATCCCCGTGCTGAAGCGGGCCCGCGACCTGGCCCAGCCCTTCCGGCCCGTGGAAGTCGCCGAACTGGACGGCGCCTACCACGCCTTCATCGTGCGCTACAGCGGGGACTACATCGCCCACAGCCATTCGGCCGACGAGTTCATCTACATCCTCGAGGGCATGATCGACATCGAGATGAACCGCACCACGGTCACGGTGCGGCAGGGTGAGGCGATGCTGATCCCCGCCGGCACGGTCCACCGGCCGCGTTGCAAGGCCATGGCCCTGGCGCTGGTCACCGAGACCAAGGGCCTGCAGACCAAGGATCGCTGACCCGGTCGCGCTTCGCCCGCCTTCAGTCCCCGGCGCCGAACGCCGGGTCGCACAACATTTTCTCGATCCACATCACCGTCTCGCGGCTGCCCACGTACAGCGGCGTGCGCTGGTGGACCTCCCGCGGCACGAGGTCGAGGATGGGGCCCTTGCCGTCGCTCGCGTAGCCGCCGGCGTGCTCGGCGATGAGGGCCAGCGGCGCCGCCTCGTAGAGCAGGCGCAGCTTGCCCTCGGGAGCCCGGTCGGTGGGCGGGTAGAGGAAGACGCCGCCGTAGAGCAGGTCGCGGTGGAAGTCGGCCACCAGCGATCCGATGTAGCGCGCGGACATGCCGCCGCTCTCCTGGCGGCCGTACTTCAGCCGGCGCACGATCTCGCGCACGGCCAGCGACCAGCGGGGCTCGTTGCCCTCGTTGACCGAATAGATCCCGGCGGCGAAGGGGATCTTGATGTTCTCGTGGCTCAACAGGAACTCGCCGATCCCCGGGTCCAGGGTGTAGCCGTGCACGCCGTGGCCGGTGGTGTGGACGAACATGGTCGAGGAACCGTAGACCACGTAGCCGGCGGCCACCAGGTCGCGCCCGGGCTGCAACAGGTCGGCGTCGCCGATGGCGGCGAGGCGGGAGCGCCGGCGGTAGATGCTGAAGATCGTGCCGATCGAGACGTTCGCGTCGATGTTGCTGCTGCCGTCGAGCGGGTCGAAGACCACGACGTACTTGCCGCTGCCTTCGCGGATGTCGACCCGGACGGGGTCGGCCAGCTCCTCGGACGCCATCAGGCAGACCTGGCCGCGCCGGCCGACGACCTTCAGCATGACGGCGTTGGCGTAGTCGTCCAGCTTCTGGACGGTCTCGCCCTGGACGTTGCTGGCGCCGGTGCTGCCCAGGATGTCGACCAGGCCGGCCCGGGTGACCTCGCGGGCGATGATCTTGGCCGCGAACGCGATGTCGCCCAGCAGGCTGGTGAAGTCGCCGCTGGCGCTGGGGTGCAGGCGCTGCATCTCCAGGATGTGGCTCTCGACGTTCATGAGGTTCTTGTTCGGCATGGTTCTCCCGCTGCAGGTTGAAGGCGGCCACCAATGTAGCAGGGATCCGGAGGCGGGGCGAGTCCGGGGTTGCGGCCGGCGGGCCGGTTGTCCATAGTTTGACAGGCGACATGCGCCAGGCAACGGGCGCACGGTGTCGCGGCCTGTCCGCGACCGGACCTGTCCGCACGACACGGAGGAACGTCATGTCCCAGATGCTGCCCATCCCGCCGCTGCCGATGAACGAACCCATCCTGGGCTACCTGCCCGGATCGCCCGAGAAGGCCGCGTTGAAGGCGAAGCTCAAGGAGCTGGCCGGCACCCGGATCGAGATCCCGCTGGTCATCGGCGGCAAGGACGTCGCCACGGGCGACCTCGGCGAATGCCGCCTGCCCCACGACCACCGGCACCTGCTGGGCGTCTACCACAAGGCGAGCGCCAAGCACGTCCAGGCCGCCGCGACGGCGGCGCGCAAGGCCAAGAAGGACTGGGCCGCGCTGCCCTGGGAGGCGCGGGCCGCGGTCTTCCTGAAGGCCGCCGAGCTGCTGGCCGGCCGCCGCCGCAGCACCCTGAACGCCGCCACGATGCTGGGCCAGAGCAAGACCGCCTACCAGGCCGAGATCGACTCCGCCTGCGAGCTGATCGATTTCTGGCGCTTCAACCCCGCCTTCGCCCACGACATCATGAGCGAGCAGCCCGAGTCCGGACCCGGCATGTGGAACATGCTCGAGCAGCGGCCCCTGGACGGCTTCGTCTTCGCCGTGACCCCCTTCAACTTCACCAGCATCGCCGGCAACCTGCCGACGGCGCCGGCGCTGATGGGCAACACGGTGCTGTGGAAGCCGGCCTCGAGCGCCGTCTACTCGGCCTGGTACATCATGGAGATCCTGCGCGAGGCGGGCCTGCCCGACGGCGTCATCAACATGATCCCGGGCAGCGGCGGCCAGGTGGGCAACCCGGTCATCGAGCACCCGGACCTCGGCGGCGTGCACTTCACCGGCAGCACCGAGGTCTTCCAGAACATGTGGGGCACCATCGGCGCCAACATCCGCCAGTACGCCTGCTACCCGCGCATCGTGGGGGAGACCGGCGGCAAGGACTTCGTCTTCGCCCACGCCTCGGCCGATCCCGTCGCGCTGGTGACGGCGCTGGTGCGCGGCGCCTTCGAGTACCAGGGCCAGAAGTGCTCGGCGGCGAGCCGCGCCTACGTCCCGGCCTCGCTGTGGCCGCAGGTGCGGGAGCACCTGCTCGCCGAAGTGGCCTCGATCAAGATGGGCGACCCCGCCGACTTCACGAACTTCATGGGTGCGGTCATCGACCAGGGCGCCTTCCGGAGCATCAAGGGTTACCTCGACCAGGCCCGCAAGGCCCGTGGCCAGGCCCGCATCATCGCCGGCGGCGGCTGCGACGACGGCAAGGGCTGGTTCATCGAGCCCACCGTCATCGAGGCCAAGGACCCCGACTTCGTGACGATGCGCGAGGAGATCTTCGGGCCGGTCCTGACCGTCCACGTCTACCAGGACAAGGACTGGCTCAAGGCCCTGCGGCTGTGCGACAAGGGCTCGGCCTACGCCCTGACCGGGGCGGTCTTCGCCCGCGACCGCGGCGTGATCGAGACGATGAAGCAGGAGCTGGTCGGCACCGCCGGCAACTTCTACATCAACGACAAGCCCACCGGGGCGGTCGTGGGGCAGCAGCCCTTCGGCGGCTCGCGGGCGTCGGGCACCAACGACAAGGCGGGGTCGTACCTGAACCTGATCCGGTGGACGACGCCGCGGACGATCAAGGAGACCTTCGATCCGCCGCGGGACTACCGGTACGGTTTCATGTCGCAGAAGTAGGGACGGTATCGGCCCTGCCCGGGCGAGGCCGAACTCGTCGTGCCACAAATTTGAAAAGGGCGGCCGGGGGCCGCCCTCGAATATGGTGGTGCCGGAGGTGGGACTTGAACCCACGCGCCCCGAGGGGCAACGGATTTTGAGTCCGTCGCGTCTACCAATTCCGCCACTCCGGCACGAGGACGGATGATAGGGAGCGCCACCGCCGCCGTCAAGGGACGGGCTTGC
>JAURXS010000387.1 GCA_030654305.1 bacterium
GGGGTCGCCGGCCACCGTCCCGCCCGCAGGTTCGGCGGGCACCTCGGCCGCCGTCACCCGAGCGGGCGCCGCCCCGGCCGCCCGGAAGACGTCGATGACGATGCGCTCGGGACGGCCGTCGGCCGCCTTCAAGGCGAAGTGCCGGAACTTCAGGTCGCCGGCCAGGTCCAGCACGATCTGGGCGCGACCCGAGAGGGCGTTCTTGCGCACGCGCAGCAGGGCGCCGTCGCCGACTTCGAGCGTCGACGCATCGCGGAAGCGGGCCGCGGCGATGTTGATCGAGATGCGGTCGGGACCGGTGACGCGGCGCAGGTCGTAGCCGGCGGGTCCCGACAGGTCCAGGACGACGCGGGTATGGTCGGGGGCGGTCCAGAAACGGACCTGATCGACCACGACGCCCGCGCGCGCGGCCGGCGCGAACCCCAGGAGCAGGAACATGATGAACCGCGCCGCGGCGGCGGTTCGCCGTCGGGCGTCGACGTCGGGTCTGGGCCTCATGCCGGGTGCGCGCTCCTCTTCCCGGGATAACGGATCACGGGCGAGCGGACCATAGCACAGGCCGCCGGGGCCGCCAACAGGAGAACCCCGGCCGGACCGGCCGGGATCAGGCGTAATCGCGCAGCAGCTCGCGGCCGGCCGACTGGCGCATCTTGCGCAGGGCCTTCTCCTTGATCTGGCGGATGCGCTCGCGCGTGAGCCCCAGGCGCCGGCCGATCGCCTCGAGCGTCAGCGCCTCGTCGTCGTCGAGTCCGTAGTAGAGCACGATGACCGCCGCCTCGCGCTCGCTGAGCGCGGCCAGGCTGCGGCGCACGTCCTCGCGCAGGACGCGCTCCAGCAGCCGGGCGTCGGCGCGGGGCTGGTCGTCGTCGGTGAGCGTCTCGCTCAGGGGCCGGTCCCCCGCCTCGACGTCGTCGAGGGCGACCTCGCCGCCGCCGAGCTCCAGGCTGCGGCGCACGTCGTCGGTGGCCAGGCCGAGGATCGCCCCGATCTGCTCGGGCGAGGGGTTCTCCTGGCCCTCGCTCTGCAGCTGCGTGCGGGCCCGGTTGACCTTCAGCAGCTGGGCCGTCTGGTTCTGGGGCAGGCGCACCAGTCGCGAGTGGTCGAGCAGCGCCTGCAGGATCGACTGGCGGATCCACCAGACGGCGTAGGAGATGAACTTGAAGCCGCGGGTCTCGTCGAAGCGATCGGCCGCCTTGAGCAGCCCGAGGTTGCCCTCGTTGACCAGGTCGGCCAGCGTCAGCCCCTGGTGGACGTAGCGCTTGGCCACCGTCACCACGAAGCGCAGGTTCGCGTTGACGAGCCGCTGGAGGGCGTCGCGATCGCCGGCGCGGCTGCGCCGGGCGAGGTCCGCCTCCTCCTCGCGCGACAGCAGGGCGTAGCGGTTGATCTCCCGGAAGTAGACTTCCAGGCTCTTCTCGTGCATGGGGGGCACGATCGATGGTCTGTTCGCCATGACGTCCTCCTCGCTTCCTGCGTTGGTGCGCCCGACGGGCCGGGCGCGGCTCCCCGCGATCCGGACTAGCCTTCCCTCGCACCCGGCCGCCGTTCGAGCAGCCGGAATCCTTCCACCCCGCCCGAGACGATCTTCAGCATGACGGGTCCCTCGCCGCCGCCGGCTTCCTGCTGCAAGCGGCGCCAGGCCGCGGCGCCGTCGGCGGGCCGGCCGTCGACCTCCAGGACCACGTCGCCGGGGTGCAGGCCCGCCTCGGCGGCGGCGCTTCCCGGCTCGACCGCGACGATCATCATGCCCCGATCGGCGGGCGCGCCCAGCGCGTCCCGCAACCGGACGACCCGCGGGTCGTCCCCCGCGGCGGGCAGCGCGACGATGCCCAGCCAGGCGCCGTCCCCGGCAACGGCGCCCGGGGCGTCTGCACGCTCCTCGGTAGGGACGACCGACAGCTCGATCTCGAACCCTTCGCGCCGGACGCGGCAGGCGGCGGCGCGCCCGACGGCGGCGTCCCCCACCAGGAACTGCAGGTCCCGGTCGCCGGTCACCGGCCGGCCGCCGAAGCCCACGACGACGTCGCCCGGCAACAGGCCCGCGTCCGCGGCGGGCGTGCCGGGCAGCACCGTCTCGACCAGCGCGCCCCGCACCTGTCCCTGGCCGTCGGCGTCGCTGGTGACGGCGCCCAGGTAGCCGCGGACGACGCGGCCGTGCGCCGCGATCTGCTCGAAGACGCGGCGGGCGTAGTTGCTCGGGATGGCGAAGCCGATGCCCTGGCCGGCGCTGTTGATGGCCGTGTTGACGCCGATCACGCGCCCGGCGAGATCCAGCAGGGGGCCGCCGCTGTTGCCGAAGTTGATGGCGGCGTCGGTCTGCAGGAAGTCCTGGTACCGGGGCGCGCCGCCGTGGATGGCCAGGTCGCGCCGCCCCTTGGCGCTGACGACGCCCACGGTCAGGCTGCCCTCGAGGTTGCCGAAGGGGTTGCCCACCGCGATCGCCCAGTCGCCCACGCGCACGCGGTCGGAGTCGCCGAAGACCAGCGGGGTCAGGCCGTCGCGGTCGATCTTCAGCACCGCGAGGTCGCTCGCGGGATCGGTCCCGACGACCTCCGCCACGACCGCCTGCTGCTCGCCGCTCAGCCGCACGGTCACCACGTCGGCGCCGTCGACGACGTGGTTGTTGGTCAGGATGTGGCCGGCCTCGCTGACGACGAAACCGGTGCCGCTGCCGGGGGGCGCGAAGGGCGTCCCCTCGCCCGGCCCGCCAGGGAAGAACTCGCGGTACATCTCCTGCATCGGGTCGAGATCCAGGCCGCCGCGGGGGTCCCGCTCGACGCGGATGTTCACCACCGAAGGCCGCGCGCGGTCCGCCGCCGCCGTGAACGGCGAGTCCGGCGGCGCTCCGGCGTCCAGGCGCGACAGCGAACGGTCCTGCGCCGTCGCCTTGCCGCCCGGCGCGACCGGCAGGCACAGCAGGCACGCCACGGCGAGGGCGGCGATTCCGGCGGTGGTGTGTCGAAGAGCGTTCACGCGGGCTCCCGGCTGCAAGGACGTCGCGGGCCGCCGGTTCAGTAATCCGGGGCGGTACGCGGAACGCGGCAGTGCCGGTCGCTTCGTGGGGGGAGCGGCTGGGTGGGACCAGGGTCGGCGGGCCTCAGGGCGACCAGCCTGTTGCAGGGATGAACCGATCCTACAGCAACAGGATCGATGCGGTCAAGAACTTTCGCAACTGGAGGTTCGCGAGCGCTCAGTACGGCGGGGGGTCCCCATCGTCGGGGTCACGGCCGGCGTCGGGGTCACGGCCGGCGTCGGGGTCGCGGGCGGCGGAGGCATCGCGGCGATCCTCGCGGTTGCGGCGCCGGTCGGCGTCGGCGGCCCCCGGCCGGCGGCTCT
>JAURXS010000388.1 GCA_030654305.1 bacterium
ATCAGGAACACCACCAGCGCCGGCAGGATGGTGAGCATCGACCCGGCCATCATCAGCTCGGTGTCCTGGACGTGCTCGCCGACCAGGCTGGCCAGCGCCACCGGCAACGTCGCCATGTGACCGTCGCTCAGCACGATCAGCGGCCACATGAAGTCGTTCCAGGCGCTCAGGAAGGTGAAGGCCGCCAGCGTCGCCAGGATGGGCCGGATGACCGGCAGCACGATGACCGCGAAGATGCGGAACTCGCCGGCGCCGTCCACGCGGGCGGCGTCGAGCAGGTCGTCGGAGACGCCCAGCGCGTACTGGCGCACCAGGAAGATGCCGAAGATGCTGGCCATGTAGGGGACCAGCACGCCGGCGTAGGTGTTGACCAGGCCCAGCTCGCGCAGCAGCAGGAACAGCGGCAGCATGCCCACCTGCGCGGGCACCACCAGGGCCGACGCCAGCCGCTTGAACAGGCGGTCGCGCCCGGGGAAGGGCAGCTTGGCGAAGGCGTACCCGGCCATGGCGTTGACGAAGACCGACAGGACCGTCGCCAGCACGGTGATCACCGCGCTGTTGAGGAAGGCGCGGGCCATGTCCAGGCGCGTGAACAGGGCGACGAAGTTCTGGAGCGTGGGGTCGTGCGGCAGCAGGTGCGGCGGCAGCGCGTTGGCCTCGCCGGGCTGCATGAAGGCGGCCGCCGCCATCCAGCCCAGCGGCGTCAGGCTGATCAGCGACGTGGCGACCAGCGCCGCGTGCAGCAGCAGCGACCTCGCGCCGGGCCGGCTCATGTCCGCTCCTTCTGCAGGCGGAACTGCAGCAGCGCGCCCGCCAGGGTGATCAGCAGCAGCACCACGGCCGTCGCGGACGCCGTCCCGATGCGCCACCAGCGGAAGCCCTCCTCGTACATGAACAGCACCACGCTGCGCGTGCTGCCCAGAGGGCCGCCCTGGGTCATCACGTAGGGCTCGGCGAAGACCTGGAAGTAGCCGATCATCGTGGTGACGCCGACGAACAGGAAGGTGGGCGCGAGGCCCGGCAGCGTGATGTGGCGGAACCGCTGCCGGCCGTTGGCGCCGTCGATCGACGCCGCCTCGTACAGCTCCGCGGGCACGGCCTGCAGACCGGCCACGAAGATCAGCATGTTGTAGCCGAAGTTCTTCCACACCGCGAGCAGCACGATGGCGGGCATGGCCCAGTGCGGGTCGCCGAGCCAGTCGATCGGGCCGATGCCGACCAGGCCCAGGACGTGGTTCAGCAGGCCGTAGCGCGGGTGGTAGAGGTAGCGCCAGATGATCGCCACCGAGACCAGCGTGGTCACCACCGGCGCGAAGTAGATGGTGCGGAACAGCGGGCGCAGGCGCGTCAGCTTGGCGTCGACCAGCATCGCCGCGCCCAGCGACACGGCCACCGACAGCGGGCCGCCCAGCGCGACGAAGAACAGGGTGTTGCCCAGCGACCGCCAGAAGACGTCGTTCGTGAGCAGGCGCGCGTAGTTCTCCAGGCCGACGAAGCGGGCGTTGCCCGGCGAGCCGATGGCGTAGATGTCGAAGTCGGTCAGCCCGAGCAGCAGCCCGGCGACCACCGGCAGGAAGAAGAAGACCAGCAGCAGCAGCAGCGCCGGCGCCAGGAACCACAGCGCGGCCCGCAGCTGGCGCTTCTCGAGGGGCGACCTGTTCGTGAGCGACGATCTCATGGATGCCGCTCCCTCTGCGCCAGCCAGCGCCTCTTCTCCAGCATGCGCGCCACGTCGCGGTCGAGGGCCTCCAGGGCCTCCTGCGGCGTGGACGCGCCGCGCACCGCCGTCTCCCCGCGCTCGTAGACGCGCGTGGCGATCTGCTCCCACTCCGGCAGCTTGGGCGTCGACACCACGTGATCGAGCTGCGTCCGGAAGGCGCGGGCGCGGGGATCGGCCGCGATGCCCGTCATCTCCCAGGCCGTCTTGTGCGCGGGCAGGTCGCCGGTCAGCTCGTAGAAGCGGGCCTGCTGCTGCGGGCGCGACAGGAACTCCACGAGCTTCCAGGCGGCGTCGGCGTGGGGCGAGTCCTTGAAGATCACCAGGCTCGAGCCGCCGGCCAGCGACACGCCCGGGACGCCGGGCTCGGGGCCGGGCAGCGGCGCCGTCGCCCAAGCGTCCTGCAGCTCGGCGGGCAGCCGGCGCTGGAACTCGCCCAGGTTCCAGGGGCCGGTGATGTACATAGCGAAGGTGCCGCGGGCGAACTCCTGGTAGAGGTTCGCGATCTCGTTGTTGGACACCGGCGGCGCCAGGCCGTCGCGGAACAGGCTCAGGTAGAAGTCGAAGGCGCGGCGGAACTCGGGCTGCGCGAAGGCGCCGTAGCCGCGCTCGACGTCCAGCAGCGGGGAGCCGGCCTGCAGCCCGAGGATCACCGTCGGCGGCCACTCGTTCAGCGGCAGCAGGATCCCGTAGCGGCGCGCGCCGCCGCCGGCGGCGACCACGTCGCGCATGGCGGCGCGCCACTCTTCCCAGTCGGCCGGCGGGTCGGGGTGGCCGGCCGCGGCCAGCAGGTCGCTGCGGTAGAACAGCACGCGCGTGTCCACGTACCAGGGCACGCCGTAGAGCCGGCCCTCGATCACGTTCGTGTCCCAGATGCCCGGGAAGTGGTCGGCCGGGTCGACCGTCGCGCTCGCGGCGATGCGCGCGTCCAGCGGCGCGATCGCGTCCAGCGCGACGAACTCCGACAGCCAGGTGTTGCCGAGCTGGGCGACGTCGGGCGTGGCCTCCCCGACGTGGGCCGTCAGCAGCTTCTCGTGGGCGGCGGTCCAGGGGATCTGCTGGACCTCGACGCGCACGCCGGGATTCTCGCGCTCGAACTCGGGCAGCAGCTCGCGCACGACCTCGCCCTCGCGGCCCATGGCCCAGAAGCGCAGCGTGACGCCGCCGTCGTCGCCGCCGCAGCCGCAACAGAGCGTCAGCAGGACGGCGATGCCGACGACTCGACTCACGAATCGTCCTCCGCCTCGTCGAGCCAGCCGCCGGTGAAGCCGGCCGCCCGCAGGCCGCGCACCACGTGCGGGTTGCGCCGCAGGCAGTCCCAGACCAGGCCGCTGCGGTGGTTCTCGATCATCACCAGCAGCGGTCCCTGGTCGATGCCGAGGTAGTCGATGTCGTACCAGCCGCGGCCCGGCACCACGCGGCCGTGCTGGACGCGCTCCCGCAGGTCGAAGGTGGGGTTCAGCGCGTCGCGGAAGCCGTACGGCCCGAACAGCAGGTCGCCGTGGTCGGCGCGCATCGCCATCAGCGTCGGCAGGACGAGTTCCGGCGCGAAGGGCAGCGACGAGGCGGCGGCCGAGGGGCAGATCGTGCCGTCGTCGTTCGTGCCGGTGAACGAGGCGCCCCGCGCCCAGTAGGTCTCGAAGCTCCGCGTCCGACCGTCGATGACGAACTGCCCATGGACCGGCCCGTCGCAGGCGGTCAGGCCCCAGAGGCGCTCGCCGTAGCCGCGCCAGCCGCCGGGGTTGGCCAGCGCGTAGGCGTGCTGGGCCAGCGTCGCCCGGCGCGAATTCTCGAAGTAGTCGGTGCCGCGCTCCCGCATGTACGCGTCGCTGATCCCGCGCAGGTCGATCCAGCAGTGGGTGTACTGGTGGCCGAAGAGCGGGCCGAAGCCCAGGTGTTCCTGGCCCTGG
>JAURXS010000389.1 GCA_030654305.1 bacterium
CGGCCGGGTGGCGCCGCAGGGCGAGCACGAGGCCCGCGGCGGCGGCGGCGACGACAGCGAGGTGCGGCAGGAAGCCGAGCGGCACGCCGCCGCCCATCGCCGGGTACGGGTGGTACGCGGACAGGCCCAGGGGCAGGACCAGCTTCGCCGCGTAGTGCGCGAAGCCGTAGCCGGCGATCGCCGCCCTCTGCAGCGGCGTGTGGAGCTCCGGGGACCCCAGGAACGCGGCCGAGCGCTGGGCGAGGACCGCCGTCACGCCGGCCGCGAGCGCCAGGATCAGGAAGGGCAGCTTTTCCCGTAGATAGGCGGGCAGCGTCGGCCGGGCAGGATTGTCGCCACCGCGCCCGGGCAGGCGCCGCAGGTACAGGTCCACCGCCAGGATCGCGCCGACCAGGGACACGGCCATCGCCTTGGACAGCAGGGACAGCGCGAACAGCAGCACCGACGCGGCATGCAGGCGGCGGCCCCCGCCCAGCGGCCGCCGCGCGTGGGCGACGTAGGCGACCAGCGAGCCCAGGTAGAACAGCGCGTACAGCACGTCCTTGCGCTGTGCGGCCCAGGCCACCGATTCCACCAGCAGGGGGTGCACGGCGAACAGGGCGGCGGTCGCGGCCGCGAGCCACGGCCCGCGCTCCCGCGCGAACAGCAGCCGGACGAGGTGGAACACCAGCAGCGCGTTGAGCGCGTGCAGCAGCAGGTTGACGGCGTGGAACATGCGGGGATCGGGCCCGGCCAGGCGGTGGTCCAGCGCGAGCGACAGCAGCGTGAGCGGCTGGTAGTTGCCGAAGTAGAACCCGGTGAACCAGGACCGCAGGTTCGCCGGCGAGAGCGCCGCGATCAGGGGGTTGCGGGTGATGTAGAAGACGTCGTCGAAGTTCACGAAACCGTTGCCGAGCACGCGCAGATGGACGGCCACGGCCGCCAGCGCGATCGCCGCGGGAAGATAGCGGTCCCGGTTCCCCTGCGGCCTCATCCCCAACCGGAACACCCCCGCTGAGCGATCAACCGCGCCGGCGGCGGCCCAAGTTCGCGATCTCGCCGACGGCGGCGATCGCGGTCCCGATCTGCTCCGCCGTGTTGAAGGGACCGATCCCGAAGCGGACCGAGCCGTGGATCTTGTCGGTGCCCAGGTGCTCGTGGACCATCGGCGCGCAGTGCAGCCCGGTGCGGCAGGCGATGTCGTGGTCGACGTCGAGCATCGTGCCGACGTCGGCCGCGTCCAGCCCCTCGACGTTGAACGACAGGACGCCGATGCGGTCCCGCTCCGAATCCTGGCAGTGCAGGACCACGCCGTCGATCCCGCGCAGGCCGTCGCGCAGGCGGAGCCAGAGGGCCATCTCGTGGCGGTGGATCTCGTCCACGCCGCGTTCCAGGACCCACTTGACCCCCGCGTTCAGGCCCGCGATGCCCGGCAGGTTGGGTGTGCCGTACTCCATGCGATAGGGGTACTCCTCGAGGTGATGGCGCTGGGCGCTGCGCACCCCGGTGCCGCCGGCGCGCGTCTGGCGCAGCTCGACGTCCTCGTGGACGTACATGCCGCCGACGCCCATCGGCCCCAGCAGCGACTTGTGGCCGGTGAAGCAGAGCACGCCGGCGCCGAGCTCCTCGATGTCCAGGGGGATCATGCCGGCGGTCTGCGAGACGTCCACGACCAGCGGGATGCCCCGCGCGCGGCAGGCGGCGCCGATCTCGCGCACCGGCTGCACCGTGCCGATCACGTTCGAGCCGTGGTTGATCACCACGGCGCGGGTGTGCGGCCGCAGCCGCGCGACCACCTCGCCGGGGTCGACGTAGCCGCGGTCGTCGAAGTCGACCCAGTCCACCTCGACGCCCCGCTGCTGCAGGTCCCAGAGGGGGCGCAGGCTGGAGTTGTGCTCGAGGTGGGTCGTGACCGCGTGGTCGCCCGGGGCGAGCAGCCCGTAGATCGCCAGGTTCAGCGCGTCGGTGGCGTTGTAGCCGAAGACGAGCCGCTCGGGGTGCTTCCCGCCGAAGAAGCCGGCCAGCAGGCGGCGCGTGTCCTCGACCAGCTCGCCCGACTCGATGCACAGGTCGTAGCCCGACCGGCCGGGATTGACCCCGTAGCGCCGGTAGAACGCGTCCATGTAGCGGTACACCGCTTCCGGCTTCGGGAACGAGGTGGCGCCGTTGTCCAGGTAGATCAGGTCGGACGCGCCCACGGTGTCGAGGGACCGGGGCTGGGCGCTCTCAGCGGGCGACGGTGCCATGATGCTCCTCCAGGGTCTGCGCCGGCGTGCGGACCAGGGCGTCGGCCACGACCTCCGCCACGGTCTTGATGACGACGCCGAGCTTGTACTCGCGGTTGAGTTCCATGAGCTGGTCGATGCAGTTGTGGCAGGGGGCCACCACGAGGCGGGCCCCGGTCCGGCGGATCTGCTCCGCCTTGACCCCGCCCGACTGCAGCCGCTTCTGCCGGTAGCGGCTCATCGAGAGCTGCCCGCCCCCGCCGCCGCAGCAGAAGTTCTCGGCCCGGTTGGGCGTCATCTCGACGAAGTCGGCGAGGCAGCGGCGCAGGATCGCGCGCTGGGGTTCGACGATGCCGCCGTGGCGCACCGTGTTGCAGGGGTCGTGCAGGGTGGCCCGCTCGGCGATCTTCGCCGGGTCGACGTGCAGGCGGCCCTGCTGGAAGTACTCCTCCATCAGTTCCAGGAAGCTCACGATCCGGAAGCCCGGGCGCTTCTGCAGCCACTCGGCCGCCTCCCAGCGGGCGGCGGCGAAGCCGTGGCCGCACTCGCCGATGACCAGCGTGCCGCAGCCGAGGCGGTCCATCGACGCCATGAGGTTGGCGGCGATGGCGCCGCCGTGGGCGGGGCTGGCGCTGAACAGGCCGTAGTTGGTCAGGTCCCAGCCCTCGCTGGCGACGGTCCAGTCCTCGCCGGCCGCGTGGAAGACCGTGGCGCTGGCCTGCAGGCACAAGGGGAAGAACTTCGGCTCGCGGGGGTTGACCGTGAACAGCACGCGCGCACCCTGCTTGTCGACGGGGATGCGGGCGGCGGGGTCGCCGACGTCCTGCTGCATCTCCTCCTCGATCCACTGGACGGTCTCGAGCCAGTCGTCGCGCGAGATCCCCATGTTGTTGCCGGTCTCGAGGCTGGTCGTGACCACCTGCAGCAGGTCGGCCGGGATCAGGCCCATCTCGGTGAGCGTGCCGCGGGCCGCCTTCAGGACGGCCGAGATGTGGATGCCGGTGGTGCAGTTCAGGCTGCAGCGGCCGCACAGCGAGCAGCGGCCGAACACCGCCTCGACCCAGGCGCGGGCCATGTCGCGGTCGAAGCGGCGGGCGCCGGTCAGGCCGGGGGCCAGGCGGCCGGCGGCCGTGAAGTGCGCGCGGAAGACGGCGGCGACCTGCGCGAGCTTGTGCGCGGGGATCGACGCGAGTTCGTGGTCGGTGCGGTGGTAGTGGCACGCGTCGGCGCAGAGGCCGCAGCGGACGCAGGTCTGCAGGTAGGCGGCTTCGGCCCCGCCCAGCTTCGCGCGGAACAGGTCGAGCCCGCGCGAGAGGTCCTCGTCGGTGAGCGCCGCGAGCCTGGCTTCCAGGGCGTCGATCTCGGACATCGCGACGCGCGCCTCCGGGTTCAGTGACGCACGGGGAACGTTCCCCGCCGGCCGAAGTGCCGGCCGAGGTGCCGGCGCGAGATGAAGAAGAAGACGCAGTGCCGGATCTTCCCCAGCGGAACGTAGCACAGCAGGAGCATCGCCGCGATCAGCAGTGCCGGTTCGACCGCCGGCTGCCGCAGCCGGAGCCAGGCCAGCGCGACGAAGCCGGTGGTCAGCAGGTTGGCGATCGCGTCGTCCGGGACGCTGAGGCCGCGCAGGGACGCGCTCGCGCCGCGACGCGCGAGCAGGCCCACGCCGCCGAGCACGCCGGCGAGCATCGGCACGCCGAGCACGCCCGCGGCCGCGGGCGCGACGTCGACGCCGAGCAGCAGCAGCAACAGGAAGCCGAAGGCGGCGAAGACGCCGAGGTGGTACGCCACGCCCAGGGCGTAGGCCCAGGGGTGGGTGCGGGTGCTCTCCTTCGCCGTCGGCGACATGCCGGGGCCGAAGGCGTAGAGCACGCCGCGCGCGGCGCTGCCCGCCGCC
>JAURXS010000390.1 GCA_030654305.1 bacterium
CGCGACCTGCTGGTCTCGGCCCAGACCGGCTCGGGCAAGACCGTCGCCTTCGGCATGGCCATGGCCCCGACCCTGCTGGGCGAGGCCGAGCGCTTCGGCGAGTACGGCGCGCCGCTGGCCCTGATCATCGCCCCGACCCGCGAACTGGCCCTGCAGGTCAGCCGCGAGCTGACCTGGCTCTACGCCCGCACCGGGGCGATCGTCGTCTCCTGCGTCGGCGGCATGGACGCGCGCAGCGAGCAGCGCACCCTGAACCGCGGCTGCCACATCGTGGTCGGCACGCCGGGCCGCCTGCGCGACCACCTCGAACGCGGCCACCTCGACCTGTCGGCCCTCAAGGTCGCCGTGCTCGACGAGGCCGACGAGATGCTCGACCTGGGCTTCCGCGAGGACCTGGAGTTCATCCTCGAGGCCACCCCGGCGGAGCGGCGCACCCTGCTGTTCTCGGCGACCATCGCCAAGGACATCGCCACCCTGGCCAAGACCTTCCAGCGCGACGCGGTGCGCATCGACACCACCACCCGCAACGCGCCGCACGGCGACATCGAGTATCGCGCCATCCGCATCGCGCCGAACGAGATCGAGCACGCGGTGGTCAACGTCCTGCGCCACTTCGACGCCGGCGGCGCCCTGGTGTTCTGCGCCACCCGCGACGCGGTGCGCCACCTGCACTCCAGCCTGCGCGAGCGCGGCTTCGAGGTCGTCGGCCTGTCGGGCGAGATGGGCCAGCGGGAGCGCAACGACGCCCTGCAAAGCCTGCGCGACCGCCGCGCCCGGGTCTGCGTCGCCACCGACGTGGCCGCCCGCGGCCTCGACCTGCCGGACCTGGGCCTGGTGATCCACGCCGACCTGCCGGTCAACAAGGCCGCCCTGCTGCACCGTTCGGGCCGCACCGGCCGCGCCGGCAAGAAGGGCGTCTCCGTCCTGCTGGTGCCCTACACCCGCCGCCGCAAGGCTGAGATGCTGATCGGCAACGCCGGCGTCGAGGCCGTCTGGAGCGGTCCGCCCAGCGCCGAGGAGATCCGCGCCGGCGACACCGTCCGCATGCTGAACGACCCGACCCTGACCGAGGCGCCGTC
>JAURXS010000391.1 GCA_030654305.1 bacterium
AGGTCGTGCGCCCCGTCCCGCGTCGCCTGCAGGCGGCGCCGCAGCGACTCCTTGGCCGCCCCCTCGGGGAAGGCCGCCAGCTCCCGCTCCACCAGCCGGCGGCCGGCCTCGCGCGTGGGCGGGGACGCGTAGTCCTGCAGGTACTCCGTCAGCGTGACCAGGGCGTTGGGCGTGCAGAAGCGCTCGATGAAGCCGGGGATCGCGTACTCCATGAAGTGCTCGCCGGTGCGGCCCATGCGGTAGCAGGCCGTGCAGAAGCTCGGCACGTGGCCGTCCTCGAGCAGCTGGCGCAGCACCTCGTCGAGCGGGCGCAGGTCGCTCAGGGCGAACTGCTCGCGGTCCATGACCTGGGCGTCGCCGGCCTCGGTGTAGCCGCCGATCTCGATGCGCGAGCCGGCGTCGATCTGCGAGACGCCGAAGCCCAGGATCTCGCGCCGCAGCGCCGCCGGCTCCCGGGCGGTCAGGATCATCCCGGCGTAGGGCACCGACAGGCGCAGGACGGCGACCAGCCGCTTGAAGTCGGCGTCGCTCACGAAGGGCGCGCCCGCGAAATCGACGCCGCTCGCGGGCTGCAGCCGCGGGAAGCTCAGGGTGTGCGGGCCGACGCCGTAGCGCTCCCGCAGGTGGCGGGCGTGGGCCACCAGGCCCAGCACGTCGAAGCGCCAGTCCGTCAGGCCGAACAGCGCGCCGATCCCGAAGTCGTCGCAGCCCGCCTCGAAGGCCCGGTTCGGGCTGTCCAGCCGGAAATCGTAGTCGCCCTTGAAGGTGCGCGCGGGGTGGTAGCGGGCGTACGTCTCGCGGTGGTACGTCTCCTGGAACACCTGGTAGGTGCCGATGCCCGCCTCGTGGACGGTGCGGAAGCCCGCGACGTCCAGGGGCGCGGCGTTGATGTTCACGCGCCGGATCTCGCCGTGGCCGGTCCTGACCGCCGCGACGCGCCGCACCGTGTCGGCGATGAACTCCGGCGTGTAGCGCGGGTGCTCGCCGAAGACCAGGATCAGGCGCTTGTGCCCGCTGCGCTCCAGGGCGGCGACCTGGGCCTCGACCTCGACCGGGGAGAGCGTGCGGCGCACCGAGTCGGGGTTGCTCGCGCGGAAGGCGCAGTAGCCGCAGTCGTTCACGCAGAGGTTGCCGATGTAGAGCGGGGCGAACAGCACGATGCGCCGGCCGTACACGTCGCGCTTGAGCCGGCGCGCCGCGTCGAAGATCTCCTCGACCAGTTCCGGCGCCTCGGCGCGCAGCAGCACGGCCGCCTCGTCCGGGGCGAGGGGCTCCTTCGCCAGGCTCCTGGCCAGCACGTCGCGCACCCGGGCGGCGTCCGGCGCTCCCGCCCCGATCAGCCGCCGGAAGCCGGCCTCGTCGACGAAGTCCGCGAAGCCGGCGCTCAGGGCGCGCTGCGGCGGGCGGCCGTCGGCGGGGCGGGACGCGCTCATGGCTCCGTTCCCTCCGGCGCGGCGGCGAGCGTCACGGTGAAGGTCGTGCCGACGTCCGGCTCGCTCGTCACCGCCACGGCGCCGCCGTACAGCTCGGCGAGCTTGCGCAGGATCGAGAGGCCCAGGCCGGAGCCCTCGATCCCCTTGGTCTTCTCGTTCTTGATGCGCACGAATTCGCCGAACAGGCGGGCCACGTCCGCGGGCGCCATGCCGACGCCGGTGTCGCGCACCTCGATCTCGACGCCGCCGTCGCCCGCGGGCCGGACGGTCAGGTCGACGCGGCCGCCGTCGCGGTTGTACTTCACGGCGTTGGTCAGCAGGTTGTTGAAGATGATGCCCAGCTCGCCGCGGTCGGCCCGCATGGGCAGGGCCTCCGGCGCGTGCAGTTCCGTGGCGATGCCGCGGGCGGCGGCGGCGGCGGTCACGCCCTCCAGGCCGCAGCGCGCCTCCTCCACGACGTCGACCGCCGCGAGGTCGCGGCGCTTCTGGCCCGACTCGAGGCGCGTGAGGTCCAGCAGGTCGACGATCATGCGGCGCATGCCGTCGATGCGGACCAGCGCGCGCTCGACCGGCCGGTCGTAGGCGGCGAGCTCGTCGCCCAGGGCGCGGTCCTGGACCATGCGCAGGTACGAATCGACGACGCCGAGCGGGGCCTTCAGCTCGTGGGCCAGGACGCGGATGAACTGGAAGCGGACCTGCCGCTTCTCTTCGGCCAGGGCCAGGGCGCGGCGGTGCGCCAGGACCGTGCGCGAGGCCTTCTCCACGACGGACTTGAGCTCGTCGGGCGTGAACGGCTTGGCCAGGAAGTCGAAGGCCCCGTTCTTGGTGGCGCTGACGGCGACCTCCAGCGAGGCGTAGGCCGTGACCATGACCGTCACCACGTCGATCCCGCGGCTGCGGATCTCGTCGAGCACCTCGAGCCCCGTGCGGTCGGGCAGCTTGTAGTCCAGCAGCAGCAGGTCCCAGGGAGCGGCCGCGAGCTGCGCCAGGGCCCCGCCGGCGTCGGCGGCGGTCTCGACCTCGAAGCGCACCTCGACGCCCAGCTCCGGCAGGGACTGCGCGTGGCGCGACAGCACGCGGGCGGCGCCCAGCCGCATCCCGGGTTCGTCGTCGACGATCAGCACCCGCAGCGTCTCGACGGTCACGGCTGCACCAGCCGGGCGATCTCGGCCGCGAGCTGCTCGAAGCGGATGTCCTTGTCCAGCACCGCGTCGGCCTTCACCCAGCGGCGCATCTCCGCGGTGGCGGCGTCGAAGGTGTAGCCGGTCTCGTGCGCCACGCCGGTCACTAAGATAACCGGAGTCTGGGGGCTCTTCTTCTTCATGAGGTGGGCCAGCACGAAGCCGCTGTCGTGGTGCTCCATCATCAGGTCGAAGATGCAGAGGTCGGGCGCGGCGGCGGCGATGAGGGCCTCCCCCTCGGCCTGGCTCTCGCCGGCGAGGACCCGGAAGCCGAGCCGCTCCAGGAAGAGCCGGATCTGCTCCAGGACGTCGGGATCGTCGTCGACGACCAGGGCGGTGCGCCCGGCGTAGCTGCGGTCGTGTGCGTCGGTCATGCCGGTTCTCCCTTGGCGGCGCGCGGCAGGGTCACGACGAAGGTCGTGCCGGTGGGCCCCTCGCGGGGGTCCGCGTTCGAGAAGACCTGGACCTGCCCCTGGTGCATCTTGACGATGCCGTAGGAGACGGCCAGGCCGAGGCCCGTGCCCTTGCCGATCTGCTTGGTGGTGAACAGTGGTTCGAAGATCTTCTTGATGATCTCGCGGGGGATGCCGGTCCCGGTGTCGACGACCCGCAGCGTCACGCGCTCGGCGTCGCCCTCGGTGACGACCCGCAGGCGGCCGCCGACGGGCATGGCCTCGACCGCGTTGACGGCCAGGTTGGTGAGCACCTGGACGATCTGGTCGCCGTCGAGATCGGCGTAGGGGTCGTCGAGGCGGTGCTCGACGGTCAGCTCGACGCCCGGGGGCGTGATGACCGCCTTGAGCGCGCGGTCGACCAGCTCCGGCACGTGGACGCGGCGGCGCACGACCTTGCTCTTGCGGGCGAAGTTCAGCAGGCCGCCGACCACCTTCTTGCAGCGATCGGCCTGCTCCACGATCATCAGCAGGTCCTCGCGCAGCGGCGAGCCGGCCGGCGCCTCGTCCAGCAGCATGTTGGCGTAGAGCAGGACCACGCCCAGCGGGTTGTTCACCTCGTGCGCGATGCCGGCCGAGAGCTGGCCCATGCTGGCGAGCTTCTCGGCGTTGATCAGCGCCTGCTGGGTGCTGGCCAGCTCGCGGTGGGACACGTTGATCTCGTCGAGGGAATCCTTGAGGCGCTCGATGGTGTGGGGCAGGCACATCTCGTTCTCGGCCATGCCCGTGTGGATGGCCACGGCGTGCTCGCGGCACGTGCGGTAGCCGCAGGCGCCGCAGTCCAGCTCGTCCTCGGGCGTGGACTTGCCCAGGCGCTCCATGATCGCGGACAGCTCGCGCGGCGACGGCTGCGACATGCGCGTGTCGTGGGGGGCGTAGACCGCCTTCAGGTCGAGGCTGGCGAACTCCTCCAGCTCGGCGCGGCGCCGCTCCCCGCTCGGGACCCAGAGCCGCTCGCGCACGTAGCTGCTGACCGCGGTGCGCCGCCGGAACAGCGGCGCCCGGGTGGTCATGCCCGCGCCCATGATGCAGCCCTTGCACGACAGCAGCTCCAGCAGCTGCACGTCCAGCACGCCGTCGCGGAACTCGTCGATCGCCTCCATGAACGTGTCGGGGCCGGTCCCGGCCACGACCTCGTTGCCGAGCAGGTCCTCGGTCAGGCCGGCCGCCTGCAGCAGGCCGCGGCTGATGGGGAACAGCGCGCCCAGCCCCGGCGCGGGCCCGTCGAAGTCCGAGGGCTCGCACTGCGACGGGTCGATCCCGGCCTCGGACAGGAAGCGGTGCAGCTCGGCGAAGGTCAGCGCCGCCTCGACGTCGCCGGCGATCCCCTCGCGCACGGCCTCGACCTTCTTGGCGATGCAGGGGCCGATGAAGACCACAGCCAGGTCGTCGCCGTGGCGGCGGCGCAGGGCGCGGGCGGTGGCGACCATGGGCGAGACCACCGGCGCCAGGTTGGGCACCAGTTCGGGCTCGAACTTCTCCACGTAGGAGACGATGGCGGGGCAGGTCGTCGCGATGTAGCGGCGGCCGGGGTGGCGGCTGATCAGCTCGGCGTAGCGGCGGGCGACCAGGTCGGCGCCGAAGGCGACCTCGCAGACCAGGTCGAAGCCGAGCGCGCGCAGCGCGGCCACGACCCGCCCGTGCGTGAGGTCGAGGAACTCGGCCGGGAAGCTCGGCGCGACGGCCGCCGCCACCGGGCGCGGCCCGGCCAGCAGGCGGCGCACGTCGTCGATCGAGCCGGCCACCTGCTTGGCGTTGCGGCGGCAGACCTTCACGCAGTTGCCGCAGCCGATGCAGCGCTCGGCCACCACCTCGGCCTGGCCGCCGGTGATGCGGATGGCCTTGGCGGGGCAGTCGCGCACGCAGGTGTAGCACAGGCGGCACCGCTCGGGGATCGTGGCGACGAGCTGCTGGCCGGCATCCATGTCAGACCGCCCCGTCCCGGGCGTGGTAGGTCGTGTGCAGCAGCTCGTGGCTGCGCGCGCCCAGGGGCGCGCCCAGCACCTCGTCGTAGAGCTCCTGCACGTGGCGGTTGCGGTGCGACAGGCGCACCGGCTCGCTGCGGTCGATGCGGTAGAGGCCCTCCAGCCGGCCCAGGATCGCGCCGGGGTCGGCCCGCAGCGGCTGGCCGCCGCCGCCGATGCAGCCGCCGGGGCAGGTCATGACCTCGATGAAGTGCAGGTCGTCGCGGCCGGCGCGGATCTCCTCGATCAGGCGCCGGGCCCGGCCCAGGCCGCTGACCACCGCGACGCCCAGCTCGACGTCGTCCAGCTTCACGCGGGCCTCCTTCACGCCCTCCAGGCCGCGGACCGCGCTGACGGTCAGGTGGTACATCTCGCGGCCGGTGACCAGCCAGTGCGCCGTGCGCAGGGCGGCCTCCATGACGCCGCCGGTGCCGCCGAACAGCTTGCCGGCCGTGCTGCGCTCGCCCAGGGGCAGGTCGGGGGCGCCCGGCGTCATCCGCGCCAGGTCCAGCCCGTGCACGCGGATCAGCCGGGCCAGCTCGCGCGTGGTCAGCACGGCGTCGACGTCGGGGATCTCGTGGGCGTCGCCCATCTCCGGGCGCTGCGCCTCGAACTTCTTGGCGACGCAGGGCATGACCGCCACGCTGAAGATCCGCCGCGGGTCGAGCCCCTCGCGCGCGGCCCAGACCCGCTTCACCACGGCGCCCATCATCTGCTGGGGGCTCTTGCAGGTGGACAGGTTGGGCAGCAGGTCGGGGTAGGACTGCTCGACGAACTTGATCCAGCCGGGCGAGCAGCTCGTGAACATCGGCAGCCGGCCGCCGCCCTTCAGGCGGCTCACCAGCTCCGAAGCCTCCTCCATGATCGTGAGATCGGCGGCGAAGGACGTGTCGAAGACGCGGGCGAACCCGAGCCGGCGCAGGGCCGTGACCATCAGGGCCTCGACGTCGGCGCCGGGCTCGAGGCCGAACTCCTCGGCCAGGCTCACCGAGACCGCCGGGGCGTGCTGCACCACGACCGTGACGGCCGGGTCGTCGAGCGCGTCCTGGACCTCCTTCAGGTGGCTCTTCTCGTGCAGCGCGCCGGTCGGGCAGACCATGACGCACTGGCCGCAGTTGATGCAGGTCGAGACGTTCAGGCCCCGCTCGAAGGCCGGCGCCACGAGGGTCCGGCTGCCGCGGCGGACGAAGTCGATGGCGGCGACCCCCATGACCTCCTCGCAGACGCGCACGCACTTGCCGCAGAGGATGCACTTGGCCGGGTCGCGCACCAGCGAGGGGCTCGAGACGTCCGCGTGGTGGTCGTTCTTGGCCGTCACGAACCGCCGCTCGCGCACGCCGTAGCGCCGGGCGAGGTCCTGCAGCTCGCACTCCCCCTGCCGCACGCAGTACAGGCAGTCGTCGGGGTGGTTGGCCAGCAGCAGCTCGACGATCGTCTTGCGGGCCCGCGTGGCCGACTGCGAGTTCGTCTCCACGCTCATGCCGGGCTCGACCGGGCACGAGCAGCTGGGCACCAGCCCGCGCCCGCGCACGTCCACCACGCAGATCCGGCAGGCCCCCGACGGGGCGAGGTCGGGCAGGTGGCACAGCGTCGGCACGTCCACGCCGGCGTGCCGGCAGACGTCGAGCAGGGTCTCGCCGCGCCGGGCCTCGGCGGGTCGGCCGTTCACCTCGATGCGGAACGTCTCGGTCGCGCTCATCAGGAAACCTCCACCGCGTCGAACTTGCAGGCCTCGAGGCAGGCGCCGCAGGCGATGCACTTCTCGTGGACGATCAGGTGCGGCTGCTTCTTGCCGCCGACGATGGCGCCGGCCGGGCAGGCCCGCGCGCACAGCGTGCAGCCCTTGCACAGCTCGGTGTCGATGTCGAAGGTCAGCAGGTCGCGGCAGACCTTGGCGGGGCAGCGGCGCTCGTAGATGTGCGCCTCGTACTCCTCGGGGAACCAGCGCATCGTGCTGAGCACGGGGTTGGGGGCGGTCATGCCCAGCCCGCAGAGGCTGGTCTCGCGGATGACCTCCGCCAGGCGCGGCAGGTAGGTCACGCCCTTGAAGCGGGCCAGGGCGTCGGCGCCCGTCTCGTGGCGGCGGCCGCGCACGATGGCGTCGAGCATGTCGCGCAGGTGCTTGGTGCCCTCGCGGCAGGGGATGCACTTGCCGCAGCTCTCGCGCTGGATGAAGTCCATGAAGAAGCGTGCCACGTCCACCATGCAGGTGTCCTCGTCCATCACGACCAGACCGCCGGAGCCCATCATGGCGCCCACCGTCTTGAGCGACTCGTAGTCGACCAGGATGTCGAGGTGCTGCCCGGGGATGCAGCCGCCGCTCGGCCCGCCGATCTGCACGGCCTTGTAGGCCTTGCCGCCGGGGATGCCGCCGCCCGCCCCGAACACGATCTCGCGCACCGAGGTGCCCATCGCCACCTCGACCAGGCCGGTGCGCGCGACCTTGCCCGACAGCGCGAACACCTTGGTGCCCTTGCTGCCCGCGGTGCCCAGCGAGGAGAACCAGTCGGCGCCCCGCTCGACGATCTGCGGCACGTTGGCCAGGGTCTCGACGTTGTTGATGACCGACGGCTTGCCGAACAGGCCCGAGACGGCCGGGAACGGCGGGCGGGGACGCGGCATGCCGCGGCGCCCCTCGATGCTGTGGATCAGCGCGGTCTCCTCGCCGCAGACGAAGGCGCCGGCCCCCTTCTTGATGGTCACCTTCAGGTCGAAGCCGCTCTCGAGGATGTCGTCGCCCAGCAGGCCGCAGGCCTCGGCCTGGGCGATGGCCTCGCGCAGGCGCCGGATGGCCAGCGGGTACTCGGCGCGGATGTAGATGTAGGCCTTGGTGGCGCCGACCGCGTAGGCGGCCAGGGCCAGGCCCTCGAGCACGCGGTGCGGGTCGCCCTCGATGACGGCGCGGTCCATGAAGGCGCCGGGGTCGCCCTCGTCGGCGTTGCAGATCATGTAGCGCTGCTCGGCGGGGGTGTTCAGCGCGAAGGTCCACTTGCGCCCGGTGGGGAAGCCGCCGCCGCCGCGCCCGCGCAGCCCGCTGCGCTCGACCTCGGCGCAGACCTCGGCCGGGGTCAGCGTGCGCAGCGCCTTGACCAGGCCGCGGTAGCCGCCGCAGGCCAGGGCCTCCTCCAGGCTGCCGGGGTCGATCAGGCCGCAATTGCGCAGCACCCAGCGCGTCTGCCCGGCGAAGAACGGGTGGTCGGCGAGCGCGGCCAGGCCCTCCCAGCGCCGCAGGGCCTGCGGCCCGTGCTGGCCCAGGTAGTGGGCCGTCGGCACCGTGCCGGCCAGCATCGCGTCCAGCAGGCCCGGCACGTCCGCCGGCTTCACGCGGCCGAAGACCGCCCGCGCCCGGCCCGGCAGCTGGACCTCCAGCAGGGGCTCCTCCGAGCAGAGGCCGATGCAGCCGGTCTCGACCACCTCGGCGTCGACCCCGCCGGCCGCGAGGTGCGCGCGCACAGCGGCCAGCACCTTGCCCGCGCCCGCGCCGAGCCCGCAGGTCCCGGCGCCCACGTAGACGATCGGCCGGTCGTTCTCCTCGCGCCGCAGGCGGCGCAGCTCGGCGGTCGGCGCCGCGTCGCGCCCGTCGTCGTCGCGCAGCAGGGTCCGCAGGCGCTCCGCGCTCACGGGGTTCACGGTGGTCGCGTCAGGCTGCATCGCTGCCGCCCCCCTTCGCCCGCTCGCGGTAGGCCGCGAAGATGGCGGGCACGTCGCGCGGGGCGACGCCCGCGTGGAAATCGCCGCCGACGGCGATGACCGGCGCGAGGCCGCAGGCCCCGATGCAGGCCACGACCTCGAGGCTGAACAGGCCGTCGCGCGTGGTGCCGCCCGCCCTGACGCCCAGCTCGCGCTCCACCGCGTCGAGCACGTTGGCCGACCCCTTCACGTGGCAGGCCGTGCCGCGGCAGACCTGCACGTGGAAGCGGCCGATCGGCGTGAAGCGGAACTGGTTGTAGAAGGTGGCCACCCCGTAGACCTTGCTGGCGGGCAGGTCCAGGTGGCGGCCGATCGCCAGCACGGATTCCCGCGACAGGAAGCCGTCCCGCTCCTGCACGGCCTGCAGGATCGGGATCAGGCTGTCGCGGCGGGCGCCGGGGAAGTTTTCCAGGATGTCGGCGACGCAGGGGTTCATGGTCCGGCTCCTCCTCACTGACAGCAAAGGGCGATGCGCTCCAGCTTCAGGCCGATGTCGACCTCGTCCACCACCACGTCCTGCGGCAGGCGCAGCGGGACCGGCGCGAAGTTCAGGATGCCGGTCACCCCGACCGCCGCCAGGCGCTCGGCGACCTCCTGGGCCTCGGCCGCCGGCACCGCGAGGATCCCCACGTTGATGCCCAGCTCGATGACCCGGCTCTCCAGCTCCCGCACCGGGTAGCAGCGCACCCCGGCGATCACGCGGCCGGTGCGCTCCTCGTCGCTGTCGAAGGCCGCCAGGATGGTGATGCCCGGCAGCTGGAAGCCGACGTGCGCGAGGATGGCCCGGCCCAGGTTGCCGGCCCCCACCAGGGCGACGCGGCTGGGCTCGTGCTGGGCCAGCAGGCGGTCGACGTGGGCCGCCAGCGAGCGCACGCCGTAGCCCCGGATGGGGCTGCCGTGGTGCCCGATGATCATCAGGTCGCGCCGGACCTGCGCCGCGGTGTTGTTCGCCAGCTTGGCGAGTTCGTGGGAGAAGACGAAGGCGCGTCCCTCGGTCGCGAGGTACTGCAGCAGGCGCCGGTACGTCACCAGGCGCTCCATCGTCTTGAGGGGGATGTCCGACTTGGTCTGCTTCATGGCCCACTCGCGTTCGCTGAATGTTTATTTGTTAACGTCCGCAAGGTCATCATTGGGATCGGCTGTGTCAAGCAAACATGGAGATTTTTTCACGGCGGCTGGTTAGCCGGTTGTATTCGTTAACGATACAAAATTCATCCCCTCTGGGGTCTCGCGCGGGGAACCGTCGGTTGGCCGATTGATGGCGGTTTTCAATATGTCATCGCTGTGCGCCGGTTCACCGAGTAAAACGCTGAAATAAAATCAGTTAAAATATCACTCTAAAATGTTAGAATTTTGACATACTTCGCAACTGGAACCGGGGAGGTCAAAGTCGAGGAAGAGACGATGACAGCGTGCGTTCGAGCCGTCTGGCGAAGGCCCCGGGATCGCCGTCGGGCGGCAAGCCGATCCGGCCCAGGAAGGCGCGGTGGGGGCGGCCCCGGCGGTAGCCGGGCTCGCGCGGCGGGTGCGGCAGCAGGCGTTCCATGAGGTCGAGGTCGGGGTCGAACAGCAGC
>JAURXS010000392.1 GCA_030654305.1 bacterium
CCGGCGGCGGGCAGGAGCCGGTCCTGGCGAGCGCCGGCACGCCGACCGCCGACGGCCCGGTCCTGCTGCGCGTGACCGACGACGCGGGCGACGAGTCGGGCCCCGCCTGGTCGCCGGACGGCCGCCGCCTCGCCTTCGCCCACAACCCCGTCGCGGAGGTGCGCTACCAGTTCTCCGTCGCCGCGGACGGGGCGCGCCGGCTGGACTGGGCCCGCTTCGACGACGGCGACGCCGCCGTGCAGCCGGGGCACCGACAGGCGTCGCGCCTGGTGCTGCTGGACGTCTTCACGGGCGATCGCCGCGAACTGGCGGCGCCCGCCGGCAGCTGGCGCGAGCCGGTCTGGATCACGGACGGGGAGCTCTGTGTGGTGGCCGACGGCGACGGCGCCGAGAATCTGGCCCGCCTCACCCTGGACGCGGCGTGGGCGGGCGCGGCGTGGGCGGGCGCCGAAGGGGAGGGTGTCATCGACTGCCGGCGGCTGACGAACGTGCCGGGCGCCGCGACCCAACCCAGCTACGCCCCGGGGGCGGACCGCCTGGCCTTCGCCGCCTTCCGGGAGGGCGGCTGGGACCTGTTCGCCGTCGACGGCTGGGCGGCCTGGAGCCGGCGCGAGCCGGCGGGCACGCCGGCGGGAGAGGTGGCCATCGCGCCGCCCGCGCCGCCGGACTACGAACTGTCCACGTCGTCGGATGATGCAACCGTCGGTGTGGTGAAGGACTACAGCCCTCGCTTCTCGATCGACATGAGCGACGCCCTGGGCGGCGGCGCGGTGTCGTTCAGCCCCCAGGCAGGCCTGGGCATGGCCAACGTCGTCAACCTGAGCGACCTGCTCGGCGACCACCGGCTGTCGTTCCTGGTCAACGTCTACGGCTCGCTGTCCGACAGCGACCTCGCGGCGAGCTACGCCTACTTGAAACGCCGCGTCGACGTGGGTGTGGGGCTGTTCCACTTCAAGAACTACTACAACACGGCCGTGACCTCGGTGGGGGAACTGCTGCCCGACGACACCTTCTTCAGCGAGCGCAACTACGGCATGTACGCCTCGGCCAGCTATCCCTTCAGCACGTTCCGCCGCGTGTCGCTGGAACTGCAGGCCTTCGCCTCGGAGCGCACGCAGTACAGCCTGGACCCCAGCGGGACGCTCCTGATCGCCGACGGCACCCGCACCGACACCCTGCTGCAGCCGACCCTGACCTACGTCCACGACAGCGCCTACTACGGCTGGTACGGCCCGGTCACCGGCAGCCGCCTGCTGCTGCAGTTCGCGCCCTCGCTGGCGGTCGGCGGCGGTTCCCTGGACCGCCGCACGGCGCTGCTCGACCTGCGCCGCTACTGGCTGCCCGCCCGGGGCAACACGCTCGCCCTGCGCCTGCTGGCCGCCGCGAGCACCGGCGAAGACCCGCGCGCCTTCGTCCTCGGCGGCCCCTTCACGCTGCGCGGCTACGACTTCTACGACTACCGCACGACCAGCCACCTGGCCGGTCCCAAGATCGCCATGGCCAACCTGGAGTACCGGCTGCCCCTGCTGGACGCCGTCTACTTCGGTTGGCCGGCGCGCTGGGGCTTCGGGCCGGTGGGCGCGACCCTGTTCCTCGATCTCGGCGCCGCCTGGGACGACGCCTTCAGCCCCTTCGGCGACGACGCCGACGGGAACTGGGGCCTGCGCGACCTGCGGGGCAGCTACGGGATCGGCCTGCGCACCCGCCTGGGCTTCCTGCCCTTGAAGTTCGACTGGGGCCGCCGCACCGACCTGCGCGGTTCGGGCGGCGCGGAGTTCCAGTTCAGCATCGGACCCGAATTCTAGGAGGAGCCAGCGGGGATGGATCTCGACACGCTCAACGAACGGCAGCGCGAGGCCGTGACCGCGCCGGACGGCCCCGTGCTCGTCGTCGCCGGCGCCGGCAGCGGCAAGACCCGCGTCCTGACCACGCGCATCGCCTGGCTGCTGGAGGAGCGGCGCGCCGACCCCTGGTCGGTGCTCGCCTTCACCTTCACCAACAAGGCGGCCCGCGAGATGCGGGAGCGGGTCGACGCCCTGGTGGGCGGCAGCCGCGCCCCGAGCTGGGTCGGCACCTTCCACGCCACCGGCGTGCGCATCCTGCGGCGCGAGGGCGCGGCGCTGGGGCTGGACCCCTCGTTCTCCATCTACGACACCGACGACAGCACGCGCCTGCTGAAGAAGGTGCTCGGCGATCTGGGTCTCGACCCGAAGCAGTACGCCCCGCAGCAGCTGCGCGCCGCCGTCAGCCGCTGGAAGAACGAGGACGTGTCGCCCGCGCAGGCCGCGCGCGACGCCGCCGACTTCCGCGAGGAGAAAGCGGCCGCCGTCTACGCGGCCTACGAGAAGGGGCTGCGGGCCAGCAACGCCTGCGATTTCGACGACCTCATCCTGCGCACCGTCCACCTGCTCGAGGAGCACGACGACGTGCGGCTGCGCCTGGCCGGCCGTTTCCGCCACGTCCTGGTGGATGAGTTCCAGGACACCAACCCCCTGCAGCTGATCCTGGTGCGCGCGCTCAGCTCGGTGCACGGGAACGTGTTCGCCGTCGGCGACGACGACCAGAGCATCTACTCCTGGCGCGGGGCCTGCATCGAGAACATGCTCGACTTCGAGCAGCACTTCGGCGGCGCCGCGGTCGTGCGCCTGGAGCAGAACTACCGCAGCACCGGCAACATCCTGGCGGCCGCCAACGCGGTCATCGCCCACAACGTCCGGCGCAAGGGCAAGAACCTGTGGACGCTCGACGGGCCGGGCGCGCCGCTGGGGATCGAGACCGTGGGCGACGAGGAGGACGAGGCCGACCGCGTCGTCGACCTGGTGCGGGCGCAGACCGCCGCCGGCGGCAACCGCGGCGACGTGACGGTCCTGTACCGCACCAACGCCCAGAGCCGCGCCCTGGAGGACGCGCTGCGCCGCGCGACGGTGCCCTACCAGATCGTGGGCGCCACCGCCTTCTACGAGCGGCGCGAGGTGCGCGACGTCCTGGCCTACCTGAAGTTCGTCAACAACCCGCGCGACGCGATGTCGGCGCTGCGCGTCCTGAACGTGCCGAAGCGGCGCATCGGCGAGGCCTCGGCGGCGCGCCTGGTGGAGATCGCCGACGGCGAGGGCCTGTCGCTCGGCGAGGCGGCCGCGCGGCCGGGCCTGCTCGAGGCCAGCCTCAACGCGCCGACCTGCGAGCGGATCCGCGGCTTCTTCGGCCTGGTCGCCGGCTGGCGCACGGCGCTGTCCGAGACGCCGGTGCCCGAGCTGGTCGAACGCATCGTGGAGCAGATCGACTACGTGCGGCACCTGGAGGAGGACGACCCCCTGTCGGCGCCGGCCCGCAACGAGAACGTGGCCGAACTGATCAACGGCGCCTACGCGTTCCAGGAGCAGAGCGACGGGGGCACGCTGGCCCAGTTCCTCGAGCAGACGGCCCTGGTCGCCGACGCCGACACCGCCCGGGACGACCTGGGCGTCGTGCGGCTGATGACGGTGCACGCGGCCAAGGGCCTCGAGTTCCCCGTGGTCGTGGTCAGCGGCGTCGAAGAGAACCTGATGCCCCACGCCTCGAACCTCGACGACGAGGCCGCCCTGGAGGAGGAGCGCCGGCTCTTCTACGTGGCGCTGACGCGGGCCCGGCAGCGCGTCCACCTGCTCCACGCGCGCATGCGCCGCCGCTACGGCCAGCGCGAGCTGTGCGCGCCGTCGCGCTTCCTGGCGGAGATCCCCGCCGAACTGACGGCGCGCAGCGGCGAATCGCTGCGGGTCGTGCAGCCCTCGCTGTCCACGTTCCTGTGGGGCAAGGACGCGGCGCCGCCCGCGTCCGACGCCGTCCGTCCCCGACGCCGCGAACCCGCCCCCGGCATCCGCGCCGCGAGCGCGCCCCGCCTGCGCGCCGTCGACTGGCACGACGACGTCAGCCAGGAGGACGTCGTCTTCCGCGTGGGCCAGCACGTGGCGCACCCCACCCTGGGCGCCGGCATCGTCGCCCGGGTCGAAGGCCAGGGCGAGGGCCTCAAGCTGAGCGTCGATTTCCCCGGCGGGGCGCGCAAGCACTTCCTGGCCCGCTTCGCCCGGCTGCGCCCGCTGGACTGACGCATCCCGGCCGGCGCCGCTCGACCCGCCCCCGGTTGAACAATCGCGATCATCCTCGCGACGAAGCCTCAAGTCGCGGCCGGCCAAGCCGATAGCTTCCCCGTTCGCCCGGAGGGAGAAATTCCAAACAGGATGTCGCGATGAAGAGATTCACCGAATCGGTCTTTGCGGACCTCAGGTACTGGATGATCGGGCTGGGCGTCGCCATGGGACTCGTCTTCCCGCTCTTCCTGTTGCTGATCGGCGTGCCTTCGGGCCTGGCCCTGCGCTGGACGACGTTCCTTGGCACCCTGGTCGCCGGCGTCACCGTCGGCTGGCTGAACCACCGGCTGGCCGCCAGGGTCGTGCGCCGCGAGCTGCAGGTCGTGGTCGGGCGCATGCGCGAGGTCGAGGAGGGCGTCCGCGAGGCCTCGTTCAACCGCGACTGGAGTTCCTGCAGCGCCGAGCACTGCGCCGTGCCGGTGACCAGCGACGACGAGATCGGCCACACGGCCGAGGCCTTCAACGCCCTGCTGCACGAGGTGATCCACGCCCACAAGATGGAGGCCGCGTCCAGCGAGCTGACCGAGACCCTGTCGACCAAGCTCGAGATCGAGGCGCTCTGCGGCGCCGCGATGGAGCTGGTGCTGAACCAGACGGGGGCCACCGCGGGCTGCGTGCTCGTGCGCGAGGAGACCGAGTTGAGGGTCGCCGCCAACCACGGCCTGAGCGACGTCAGCCGCCTGCCGGAGAGCGACCACGTCCGCCGCGCCCTGGACACGCGGCAGGTGCAGATCGTGCGCATCCCCCGGGACATCGCGCTCGAAGGGGTGGTCACCACCTTCAAGCCGCGCCAGGTGCTGGTGGTGCCGGTCGTCTACGAGGGGCAGGGGCTCGGCGCCGTGGTGATCGCCTCGGACGCCATGCTGGGCAAGGACGCCATGTGGCTGGTCCGGCAGTTCCAGCAGGGGATGGGCCTGGCCCTGAACAACGCCGTCACCCACGCCCGCCTGCAGCGCATCGCGGCGATCGACCCGCTGACCGGGGTGCTGAACCGCCGCTTCGGCATGCGTCGCCTGGGCGAGGAGTTCCAGGGCGCGGTGCGTCACGGCACCCCGCTGGGCGTGGTGATGTTCGACATCGACCACTTCAAGCTCGTCAACGATACCTACGGCCACCTCGCCGGCGACCGCGTGCTGGCCGAGACGGCGCGCCGCGCCCAGAGCGCGCTGCGCGAGACCGACGTGCTGCTGCGCTACGGCGGCGAGGAGTTCGTGGTCATCGTGCCGGCTGCGAACGAGGAGGCGCTGGTCAAGGTGGGCGAGCGCATCCGCCTGGCCGTGGCCGCGACGCCGGTGAACGACGGCGGGACGGAGATCCCGGTGACCGTCAGCGTCGGCATCAGCTGGCTGCAGTCACGCGAGGACAAGGCGGAGACGATCCTGAAGCGCGCCGACGAGGCTCTCTACGCCGCCAAGGAGGGCGGTCGCAACCGGACGGTGTGCCACGGCCGCGCCGCGGGGATCCAGCTCGAAGCGGCGCCGGCGGCCTAGCCCGACGGCGCGCAGCGCGGGGTTCGGCCCGCGCCCGGCGGGGGGCTCTGGGGAGTCCCCCGCTTCTCGTTGCCCCTCATCGCACGAGCACCACCTTGGCGGCGCTGCGTCCGCCGCCACCGCTCACCGAGAGCCAGTAGATGCCGGACGGGACCGGACGCCCGTCCCCGTCCTCGCCACGCCAGCGCCAGGGATAGGGCTCGTCGCGGGCGGCCAGTTCGCCCAGCTGCCAGCGGCCGCGCCGCCGCCCGGCCGCGTCGACGAGCTCCACCGCGACCGGCCCGCTCGCCGTCACCCGCAGGGCGAGCGTCGCGCCCTCGGGTCCCGCGGGGGTCGGGTGCACGGACAGCAGCCGCACCGGCGGGTCGGGCAGGGGCCGGCGCGCCATCAGCACCCAGCCGTCGGGGTCCACCTCCAGCCCCTTCCAGTCCCCGGGCAGGTCGAAGGTCCAGCTCTGCTGAGACGTGTGCAGCCACACGGTCGTGTCGCGCTCGGCGCGGTCGGTCAGCAGCCGCAGCGGCACGGCCAGCTGGAAGGGCCGGCGCTGGAGCTGGCGCAGGGCGACGGTCACGCGCGTGCCGCCGTCGGAGGTCGGCTCGGGGCTGGACGTCCACGACAGGTAGGGGACCGCGTCGGTGTGCAGCCAGGGCTCCAGGAAGGCGGCGGCGTCGAAGGTGGCGTGCTCGCCGACGACGCGGATGAGGTCGGCGGTGGTGGCGTGGGCGTAGGCCCGCTGCGGCGAGCCGACCCAGTCGCGCAGGAAGGCGCGGAAGGCGTCGTCGCCCAAGGCCCCGCGCAGCATGTGCAGCACCCAGGCGCCCTTGTGGTAGACCAGGATGTTGGGCAGGACGGGTTCGGGATCGGCCAGCAGGCCCTCGCCTTCGAACAGGGTCGGGTGCTGGCCTGGCCCGATGGACTCCAGGCGCCGGCGCATCGCGGCCGGACCTTCCTCGTGCTCCAGCCAGAGCGCCTCGCAGTAGGTCGCGAACCCCTCGTTCAGCCAGACGTCGGGCCAGTCCGCCGGCGTCACCAGGTCGCCGAACCAGTGGTGCGCCATCTCGTGCAGGATCACGTTGCGGAAGCGCCCGTCCCCCCGCAGCACGACGCTGCCCAGGCTCGTGCAGGTCTGGTGCTCCATGGCGCCGCCCCACTTGAACTCGACCTGGCCGTAGCGTTCGTCGGCGAACGGGTACGGCCCGACCAGGTCCTCGAGGAAGCCGAGCATGTCGCAGGTGGGCGCCAGGTCGAAGCGCGCCGCCGCTTCGTGCCGCGGGAAGACGTGGAAGGTCAGCGGCAGCGGGCCGCCGGCCAGGTCGCAGGTCTCCTCCCAGGCGGCGTAGCCCGCCACGTGCACCGCGATCAGGTAGGTGGAGGTCGGGTAGCCGGTCTCCCAGACGGTGCGGCGCCACCCGGGCTCTGCGGGCTCGTCGGCCGTGAGCCGGCCGTTGGCCACGGCGGTGAGCGAGTCCGGCACCGTCAGCGCCAGGCGCGCCGTGGCCTTGTCGGCCGGGTGGTCCTTGCAGGGCCACCAGGCGTGGGCCGACCAGGGCTCGCTCATGGTGAGGACCGTCGGGCCGATCGGGACCTGCGGGGAGTCGCCTTGCACGCGGAACAGCATGCCCGCCGAATAGGCGCCGTGACGTTGGGGCTGGCCGTGGTAGCCGATCCGCACCACGGCCCCGGCGGCGGCCCCGGCCGGGGCCGCGATGCGCAGCTCCTCGCCCGCGCGCTCCAGGGTCACCGGCGACTGGTCCCAGTCGACGGCGTCCACGGCCAGCGGCTCGTCCAGGTCGACGACCAGCGTGTCGGGCGGTCGGCCGGCCGGGAAGGCCAGGGTCAGTTCCACGCTGCCGGCGACGCTGCCGGCGGTCGGGTCCAGGCGCAGGTCCAGGTCGTAATGCAGGACGTCGTAGCCGCGGTCGTCGGCGCGGGGCGCCGGCTCCACGACGGACGGCAGCGCCGCCGGCCAACCCGGCCGCTCCCAGTAGGCGGCCTCGGGCGGCGGTTCCGGCGAGGGGGCCGGGGCCGCCGTCGCGGCCGCCGCCGCGGCGGCGAGGGCGGCCAGCAGGGTGGCGGACCGCCTGGGGTGGGGGAGCCGAAGGACCACGGACTCGCTCTTCCTTCCGGGACCGGGATCGGTTAGGATGACCCCATCTTACGACACATCGGCCGCCGGCCCCAAGCCCGGGCCGTCGGCGGGGGGCGGACCGGTCGCCCCGGCAGCATACGGGTTCCAGCCCAGGAGGTAGCATGGACCAGGATCAGGAACGCCGGCTGGCAGCCTTGGCGGCCCTCGACCTGGACGAGGCGGCCCGCGCGCGCCTCGCCGAGGAACTGGCCCAGATCACCGCCCACCTCGACCGGTTGACGGCCCTCGTCGAGGAAGAGGTGGCTGACGGTCGCGCTGCCGCCTCGGACCAGTCCCCGCCGGTCGCCCAGACCGAACGGGGTCCGACCACGCCCGCGCTCAGGAAGGACGCCGCCGAGGGCTGAACGCCCGCCGCACCCACCCCCTCGCCCCGCTGCCCGCAGTCCGGCCGGTCGGGTGCCCCCAACCTTGTGTTTGCGATTTAACAGGTCGTCGCCTAACGTTGCCCGGTTGAGGGACCGCACGAAACCAACCGGTGCAGCCCGTTGAAAACAAAGTGGTTTTGACCATCGACCGGGAGTCTCGAGATGTCAGCCCACGACCCCGTCGTCCCGCCGATCTTCCCGTCCCCCAGCCTCGAACAATGGCGCACCCTGGTCGACAGGGACCTCGCCGGCGCCCCCTTCGCCAAGAAGCTGGTGACCCGGACCCTGGAGGGGATCGAGATCCAGCCGCTCTACACGCGGGCGGATCTGCCCGACCCCGATCCCGGCGCGGGGTGGCCCGGCCGGCCCCCCTTCACCCGGGGGGCGCAGGGCTGCGACACGGCTCCCGGCTGGGACATCCGCCAGGAAGTGACGCATCCGGATCCGGCAACCGCCGGCCGACAGGTGCGGCAGGAGCTGGAACGGGGCGCGGTTTCGGTCCAACTGGCCCTGGATCCCACGGGGCAGTCGGGTGTCGCGATCCGCGGCGCCGACGACCTCGACCTGGCGCTGGCCGGCGTCGACCTCGCCTCGACGCGGGTCGCCCTGAAGTCCGGCGCCCGCTTCGTCCAGGCGTCGCAGCAGCTGCGCGAGGTTTGGGACCGGCGCGGCGTCGCGGCCGGCGACGCGCGGGCCGACCTGCTGGCCGACCCGGTGGGGGCCTGGGTCGTCCGGGGCGGCGTACCCGGCGGCATCGCGGCGTCGTTGGCGGACATGGCGGCGCTCGCCGCCCGGTGCGCGCGGGAGGCGCCGCGGGTGCGGGCCGTGAAGGTGGCGGGCTGCCCCTTCCACGACGCGGGCGCGGACGACGTGCAGGAACTCGCGGCGATCCTCTCGGGCGGCCTCGCCTACCTGAAGGCCATGGACGCGCAGGGGTTGGAGCCGGCGGCGGCGGCGCGGCAGGTCCATGTCTGCGTCGCGGTCGACGGCCGGTTCTTCGGCGACATCGCCAAGCTGCGGGCCCTGCGCACCGTCTGGTCGCGCCTGGTCGAGGCGTGCGGGGGCGCGCCCGAGGCGCGGTGCGCGCACCTGCACGCGCGCACGTCCTGGCGGATGATGACGGCGCGCGATCCCTGGGTGAACCTGCTGCGCACCACCACGGCCGCCTTCGCCGCGGCGGTCGGCGGCGCCGAGGTCGTGACCGTCTTGCCCTTCGACGCCGCCGTCAACGAGCCCGACGACTTCAGCCGCCGCCTCGCCCGCAACGTGCAGATCGTGCTGCAGCAGGAGGCGCACCTGGACCGGGTGCTGGACCCTGCCGGCGGCTGCTGGCATCTCGAGTCGCGCACCGCGGCGCTGGCCGAACGCGCGTGGGGCCTGTTCCAGGAGATCGAGGGCCGCGGCGGGCTGGTCGCCTGCCTGAGCGACGGCTGGTTCCAGGAGCGGATCGCCGCGAGCCGGCAGGCTCGCGCCCGCGACGTGGCCACCCGGCGGCTCCCCTTGACCGGAGTCAGCGAGTACCCCCTGCTGGACGAGCGCCCCGTGGCGCGCCCGCGCCCCGTCCCGCCGCCCGGCGGCCCGGCCGCGCCGGCGCCCCTGCTGGACGCCATCGTTCCGCTGCCCGCCGTGCGGTTGGCCGAGCCCTTCGAGGCCCTGTGCGACGCGTCGGACCGGCACCTCGCCGACACCGGCGCGCGTCCGCGCGCCTTCCTGGCCAACCTGGGCGGCCTGGCCCAGTTCTCCGCGCGCGCGGCCTTCACCCGCAACCTGCTCGCCGCGGGCGGCATCGCGGCCGAGGGGGAGGACGGGTACGACGATCCCGCCGCCCTGGCGGCGGCCCTGCGCACCAGTGGCTGCCGGCTGGCGGTGATCTGCTCCACGGACGAGATCTACGCCGAGCGCCTGCCGGCCGCGGCCGCGGCGCTCAAGGCCGCCGGCGCCGCAACGATCGTGGTGGCCGGCCGCCTGGGCGATCAGGAAGCCGCCTGGCGGGCCGCGGGCGTGGACCGCGCGATTTACCTCGGCTGCGACGTGCTGGAGACCCTCGGCGCTCTGCTGGACGGGCTGGAGGTGCGGCGATGACGAACTTCCCCGATTTCACCCGGATCCCCCTGCAGAGCGGCGCGACCGCGGCCGCGGCCCCGCCGCCGGCCGGGGAGGCCTGGGCCACGCCCGAAGGCATCGCGGTGCGGCGCTGCTACGGCCCCGACGACGTCGCGGGCCTCGACCACCTCGACTCCCTGCCCGGGCTGCCGCCCTTCGTGCGCGGGCCCTACCCCACGATGTACGTGCTGCAGCCGTGGACCGTGCGCCAGTACGCGGGCTTTTCCACCGCCGAGGCCAGCAACGCCTTCTACCGGCGCAACCTCGCCGCCGGGCAGAAGGGCCTGTCCATCGCCTTCGACCTCGCCACCCACCGCGGCTACGACTCCGACCACCCGCGCGTGGTCGGCGACGTGGGCATGGCGGGCGTGGCCATCGACTCCATCGCCGACATGCGCATCCTCTTCGACGGCATCCCGCTGGACCGCATGTCGGTGTCGATGACCATGAACGGCGCCGTGCTGCCGATCCTCGCCCTGTACATCGTGGCGGCCGAGGAGCAGGGCGTGCCGCCGGAGAAGCTGGCCGGGACCATCCAGAACGACATCCTCAAGGAGTTCATGGTCCGCAACACCTACATCTACCCGCCGGCGCCGAGCATGCGCATCGTCGGCGACATCTTCGCCTACACGGCGCAGCGGATGCCGCGCTTCAACTCGATCTCGATCTCCGGCTACCACATGCAGGAGGCGGGCGCCACGGCCGACCTCGAGCTGGCCTACACGCTGGCCGACGGGGTCGAGTACATCCGGACGGGCCTGGCGGCCGGACTCGCGGTTGACGACTTCGCCCCGCGCCTGTCATTCTTCTGGGCCGTCGGGATGAACTACTTCATGGAGGTCGCCAAGCTGCGGGCCGCGCGCCTGCTCTGGGCGCAGCTCGTGCAGGGGTTCGGACCGCGCAACCCGAAGTCGCTGAGCCTGCGCACGCACAGCCAGACCTCGGGCTGGAGCCTGACGGCGCAGGACGTCCACAACAACGTGGCGCGCACCTGCGTGGAGGCGATGGCGGCGGTCCACGGCCACACGCAGTCGCTGCACACCAACTCGCTGGACGAGGCCCTGGCGCTGCCGACGGACTTCTCGGCCCGCATCGCGCGCAACACGCAGCTCTACCTGCAGCAGGAGACCGACTCCTGCCGCACGGTGGACCCCTGGGGGGGCAGCTGGTACGTCGAGCGCCTGACCCGCGAGCTGGGCGACCGGGCCTGGCAGCGCCTCGCCGAGGTGGAGGAGCTGGGCGGCATGGCCCGCGCCATCGAGCGGGGCGTCCCGAAGCGGCGCATCGAGGAGGCGGCCGCCCGCACCCAGGCGCGCATCGACGCGGGCCGGCAGACCGTGGTGGGCGTCAACCGCCACGTCCTGCAGGAGCCCGAGCGGGTCGAGGTCCTGAAGGTCGACAACACGCAGGTGCGCGAGGCCCAGCTCGCGCGGCTGCGCCAACTGAAGGCCGGCCGCGACCAGGCCGCCGTCAACCGCGCGCTGGCGGACCTGACCGCCTGCGCGGAATCGGGCCGGGGCAACCTGCTCGACCTGTCGGTGACGGCGGCGCGCGCCCGTGCCACGGTCGGCGAGATCAGCCTGGCTCTGGAGAACGTCTTCGGTCGCCACCAGGCGACCGGCAACATCATCAGCGGGGTGTACGGCGGCGAGATGGGCGAACGCGACGAAGATCTGCTGCGGGTGCGGCGCCGGGTCGAGGAATTCGCCGAGCGCGAGGGCCGGCGTCCGCGCATCCTGGTGGCCAAGATGGGACAGGACGGCCACGACCGCGGCCAGAAGGTGATCGCGACCGCGTTCGCCGACCTCGGCTTCGACGTGGACGTGGGGCCGCTGTTCCAGACGCCGCAGGAGACGGCCCGCCAGGCCGTCGAGAACGACGTGCACGTCGTGGGGGTCAGCTCGCTGGCCGCGGGGCACCTGACGCTGGTGCCGGCGCTGCGCGACGAGCTGGCCAAGCTCGGCCGGCCGGACATCCTGATCGTGGCCGGCGGCGTCATCCCGCCCGACGACTACCAGGCGCTGCGCGACGCGGGCGCCGCCGCGATCTTCCCGCCGGGCACGGTCATCACCACGGCCGCGGAAGACCTGCTGGGCCGGCTCCCGGGCGCGGGTTCGTGACGACGGGCGGGCACCGGGTCGGCGGGTTGGACCTCGACGGGTTCGAGGCCGGCGTCGTCGCCGGCGACCGCGCGGTGCTGGGCCGCGCCATCACCCTGGTGGAGAGCGGGCGCGAGGATCACCAGCGCCTGGCCCAGGAACTGCTCGCGCGCCTGCTGCCGCGCACCGGGTCCGCGCACCGCGTCGGCGTGACCGGCGTGCCCGGCGCCGGCAAGAGCACCCTCATCGACGTCCTGGGCACGCGGCTGACCTCGCAGGGGCACCGCGTGGCGGTGCTGGCCATCGACCCCAGCAGCAGCCTGACCGGCGGCAGCATCCTGGGCGACAAGACCCGCATGGCGCGCCTGGCCGCCGACCCCGCCGCCTTCATCCGCCCCAGCCCCAGCGCCCGCACCCTCGGCGGCGTGGGGCGCAAGACCCGCGAGACCATGCTGCTGTGCGAGGCCGCCGGCCACGACGTGGTGCTGGTCGAGACGGTCGGCGTGGGTCAGAGCGAGACCGTGGTCGCGGAGATGGTCGACGTCTTCCTGCTGATCACGCTCGCCGGCGCCGGCGACGAGCTGCAGGGCATCAAGCGCGGCGTGATGGAACTCGCCGACCTGGTCGCGGTCAACAAGTCCGACGGCGACAACCGCGCGGCCGCGGCGCTGGCCGCGGCGGAGATCCGCACCGCCCTGCACTTCATGCGCCCGCCGCACCCCGACTGGACGGTGCCGGTGCAGTGCGTGAGCGCGGCGACGGGGGAGGGCCTCGACGACCTCTGGCGCGAACTGGTCCGCCACCGCTCGACGATGTCCGCCAACGGCGCCCTCGCCGACCGACGCCAGCAGCAGCAGCTGCGCTGGATGTGGTCCCTGGTCGAGGACCGCCTGCGCGAGGGCCTGCGGCACGACCCGGCGGTGCGCCGCCTGCTGCCCGACCTCGAGCGCCGGGTGCGCGCCGGCGAGATCCCGCCCGGCCTGGCCGCCCGCCTGCTGCTGGACGCCCGCGGTTCCTGAACGCGCCCGCGCCGGATAATCGTTGCAACAAGCAATCACCGATCCTACCTTGGTGCCCACGTCCGGCGGCTGAAGCTCCGCCGGTCGGGGAGGTCCGAGATGCCCGCCGCGAACCGCGCCCTGTTGAGCCGCGCCGTCCTGCTGGACCTGCTGCGCCTGCACGAGGATCTGCTGGCCGACGTGACCGCGCTGCTGAAGGGGCACGGCATCACCGCGCCGCAGTACAACGTGCTGCGCATCCTGCGCGGCGCCGGTCCCGGCGGGTTGACCGGCACGGGCCTCGCCGCGGCCATGATCACCCGCGTGCCCGACGTCACCCGTCTCGTCGACCGTCTGGAGGCGGCGGGCCTGGTGCGCCGCGAGCGCTGCCGCGAGGACCGCCGCGTGGTGCACGTGCGGATCGAGGCCGCCGGGATGGCGCTGCTGGCGAGGTTGGACGCGCCGATGCTCGCCGAGCACGAGGCCGCGCTGCGCGGGATGACGCTGCAGGAACTCGAGGGTCTGGCGGGGTCGCTGCGGCGGGCTCTGGCGGTCCGGCAGGGCTGACGCGCCGGCGCGGTCGCCCGTCGGAGATCGTCATCCGGACTTGATCGCGACCGCTTCTCGGCGCATATTCGAGCGGTAGGACGCCTCGACGAGCTCCATGGTCCGCACCCCCTCGCGGGCCGTGACGGGGGACACGGCATCCCCGCATGCCGTGTCCCTCAAGCATTTCAGGACCTCAGGCAACGTGGGCGCCGACGCGTCGGCTTCGACGTCCCACACCTCCCGCCCCCGGATCAAGCGGATCCCCCCGAACTGGTAGTCGGCGAGCAGCTGCCCCTCGGTGCCCACGGCCTCGAGCAGGCAAGCGCGCGCGCGGCCGAACTTGCTCACCTCCAGCGAGACGTAGGTCCCGTCGTCCAGGCGGGCCCGGGCCAGGTAGAAATCCTCCACCGCCGGGTTGAGGAAACTCTCCTGCCGCGCGTCGATCTCCGCGAACTCGCGTCCCGTCACGAAGCGCACCGTGTCGAACAGGTGGACGCCGGTCAGCAGCACCGAGCCGCCGACCGTCACCGCGGGGTCGCGCTGCCACGCGAGGTCCGTCGGCTCGAGGCGCTGGGCGAGCCTCACGTGGCGGACCTCGCCGAGCTGCGGCCAGAGCTCGCGCGCGCGGCGGATCACCGGGTTCCAGCGC
>JAURXS010000393.1 GCA_030654305.1 bacterium
ATCCCCCGTCGCGCACGAGCCGTCCGTCGAGGAAGTTCATCGCCGGCGAGCCGATGAAGCCCGCGACGAAGCGGTTGGCGGGGCGCTCGTACAGGTTCAGGGGCGTGTCCACCTGCTGCACGCGGCCCTGGTGCATGACCACGATGCGCTGGCCCATGGTCATGGCCTCGACCTGGTCGTGCGTGACGTACAGCATGGTGGCGCGCAGGCTGTGGTGCAGGCGGGAGATCTCGGTGCGCATCTGCACGCGCATCTTGGCGTCGAGGTTGCTCAGCGGTTCGTCGAAGAGGAAGACGTCCGGGTCGCGCACCAGAGCCCGCCCCAGGGCCACGCGCTGGCGCTGGCCGCCGGACAGGGCCCGCGGCTTGCGGTCGAGCAGCTCGTCGATGCCCAGCACGCCGGCCGCCGCGGCGACCTTCGACGCGGTCTCCTCTTTGGAGGCGCCACGCAGCTTCAGGCCGAAGGCCAGGTTCTCGCGCACCGTCATGTGGGGGTAGAGGGCGTAGCTCTGGAACACCATGGCGATGTTGCGGTCCTTGGGCTCCACGTCGTTGACGATGCGCCCGCCGATGCTGACCGTGCCGGTGGTGATCGATTCCAGGCCGGCGACCATGCGCAGGGTCGTGGACTTGCCGCAGCCCGACGGGCCGACCAGCACGACGAACTCGCCGTCGGCGACGTCCAGGTTCACGTCCTCGGCGGCCATCACGCCGCCGGGGTAGGTCTTGCCGACTCCTCGCAGTTCCACGCGCGCCATGCCGTCTCTCCTCCAGGGTGGGGACGGGGCCGATCCTAGTCCATTTCCCGGCGACGCTCCAGGGGCGATTCCCGTCAAGGGGGGATAAAACGGCGGGAGCGGGTCGCCCCGCTCCCGCCGCTGCACGCTTGACTCGCTCTGCTCTCGCCTTCTGGGGATCGACTCTCGCTGCTGGGGAATGCGCTGTCGGTTCCGTGTTTCGGTGTCGGTCCTGAGTTGCTTGTCCGATCCGATGATGTATTCTACGCAGGGCCGACGCCCCAGGTTCCACCACGACCACGTTTTTTTCGAGGGAGCGAGATGTCCGCCCAGCCCCTGTCCGTCGCCGTCCTGTGGCACATGCACCAACCCGACTACACCGACACCGTCCTGGGCCGGCCGCGCATGCCCTGGGTGCGCCTGCACGCCATGTTAAGTTATTATGACATGGTGCGTTACGTCCAGGAGCAGCCGGGCGCCCGGGCCGTGTTCAACGTCGTGCCCTCGCTGCTGCGGCAGCTCGAGGCGGCGGCTGCGGGCGTGCCGGACGACCACCTCCTGCTGGCCCTGGCCGCGCCCGCCGACCTGGACGCGGCCGACCGCGCCCGGATCGTGCGGGACTTCTTCGCCTTCCACCACGCCCGCCGCTTCGCCGAGTTCCCCCGCCTGCGCGCCCTGTGGGAACTGCGGGGGGAGGGGGTCGAGGTGCCGGCGGGCCGCGCCGAGCGCTTCACGGACCGGGACCTGCTGGACCTGCAGGTGCTCTTCCACCTCGCCTGGTGCGGGCGCACGCTGCGCGAGGAGCCGCTGGTCGCGCGGCTGTTCGCCCGCGGGAGCGACTACACCGCCGAAGACAAGACGGCGCTCCTCGCGTGCCAGCACGCGTTCCTGCAGCGCGTGCTGCCGGCCTACCGCGAGGCGGCCGCCCGGGGCAGCGTCGAGATCTCCTGCACGCCGCTGAACCACCCCATCCTGCCGCTGCTCTGCGACACCGGCGCCGCGCACGAGGCCCTGCCGCACCTGTCCCTGCCGGCGGCCCGCTTCCGCTACCCCGGCGACGCCTGGTACCACGTGAAGACGGCCCTGGACGAGACCGAGCGCGTGCTCGGGGTGCGGCCGCGCGGCATGTGGCCCGCCGAAGGTTCGATCAGCGAGACCGCGCTGCGCGTGCTGCAGACCGAGGGGGTCCGCTGGGCGGCGACCGACCAGGGCGTGCTCGCGCGGTCCCTCGCGCGCGGCGGCCAGGCCGCCGACGCGCGGCGTCATTTCCAGGCCTGGCGCTGGGGCGGCGACGACGCGCCGGCGCTGTTCTTCCGCGACACGGGCCTGAGCGACGCGCTGGGCTTCCGCTACCAGTCGTGGCGGGCGGCGGACGCCGTCGCCGACCTGCTGGTCCACCTGCGGGCGATCCGCGCGGAGACGGCGGCGGCGGCGGCCGACCACGGCGCGGGCTGCGTCGTGCCGATCATCCTGGACGGGGAGAACCCCTGGGAGTTCTACGAGAACAACGGACGGGACTTCCTGCAGGCCATGTACCGCGCCGTCGCCGAGGCGCCCGACCTGCGCTGGACGACCTTCGACGAGCACCTGGCCGCGGGCGGTCGGGTCGCCGAGCTCGGGAGCGTCTGCGCCGGCTCCTGGATCCGGGCCGACTTCACGACCTGGGTCGGCCACGCCGAGAAGAACCGCGGCTGGGAGTACCTGTCGCGCGTGCGCGACCGCTTCCAGGAGCGGCTGGCCGCCGCCGGCGCGCTGCGCCGGATCCGCCTGGCCGGCGGCCTCGAGGTGGAGGCGCCCGACCCCGCCCGCATCGGCCCCGGCTGCACGGGCCCGCTGGCGGCCGCGATGACGGCCATGGCCAACGCCGAGAGCAGCGACTGGTTCTGGTGGTACGGCGACGACAACCCCACCGACTACGCCCGCGAATTCGACACCACGTTCCGCCGCCACCTCCAGCAGGCCCTGGACCTTGCGGGCGCCGAGGCGGACCCCGGACTCGAGATCCCCGTGCTGCTCGCAGGAGGTCAGGCGTGAAGCTCGTCATCGGCATCCACAACCACCAGCCCGTCGGCAACTTCGACCACGTGATCGAGGACATCTACCGCAGCAGCTACCTGCCGTTCCTGGAGCGGGTCGAGCGCCACGAGCGGTTCCGCTTCAGCCTGCACGTGACCGGCCCGCTGCTGGAGTGGATGCAGCGCCACCATCCGGAGTGGCTGGAACGCGCGGCCTTCCTGGTGCGCGCGGGGCGCGTGGAGATGCTCGGCGGCGGCTTCTACGAGCCGATCCTCGCCGCTATCCCGGAGCGCGACCGCGTCGGGCAGCTGCGGATGATGTGCGACTGGGTGCGCCAGCACCTCGGCGCCGACTGCCGCGGCGTGTGGATGGCCGAGCGCGTCTGGGAGCCGCACCTGGCCGGCTCGCTGGCCCGCGCCGGCGTGGAGTTCGCCCTGCTCGACGACTACCACTTCGTGCAGGCGGGCGTGCCGCCCGAGCGCCTGACCCACGGTCCCCTGCTGACCGACGACCTCGGCCACGAGGTCGCC
>JAURXS010000394.1 GCA_030654305.1 bacterium
GCGCCCTGCTGCCCAACCCCATGGGCCTCCACGACGTCCACGGCAACCTGCTGGAGTGGTGCTGGGACCGCTACGGCGAGACCTATTACACGGCCGCGCCCGCGACCGACCCCACCGGGCCGGCCACCGGCAGCAACCGGGTGCTGCGCGGCGGTTCCTTCGCCGACGCCAACCAGCGGCTGCGCTGCGCGGCCCGCGCCTACCTCGACCCCGCCGCCGCCGTGGGGCTCGTGGGTTTCCGGCTGGTGCGCAACGCGCCGACCGTCAAGTCGGGCGGGGAATCGCCGATCTTGCATCCCGGCGCGTCCGCGCCTACGTTGCCGGGAACCGGAGGCATGCGCTTGAGCCCACGTCGGATCGCACTGATCGCCCTGATCTGCCTGGCCGCGGGATTCGTCCCGGCGCAGGTCGCTGCGGTCTGCGCCCCGGCGACCGGGCACGGCGACGGCACCCACACCGAGGGCGTCCCCTGCGCCGATCCCGACCGCGACGGCGACGCCTGCGGGACGGGCTGCCCCTGCACCTGCTGCCCCGGCCACGGCGTCGCGCCCGTCTTCACGGTCGAACGCCTCGCCGGCGATCCCCTGACCGCCTGCACCGGCCTCGGGCCGCTGCCCGACGCCTCCGCTCCCCGCGACATCCACCTCGGCATCTTCCACCCTCCGCGCGCCTGACCGACCCCCGATCGTCGTGACGATGGTCCGCTCGCCCGTGCGAGCGGTGGGTTCGGGCATTTGACGGAACGTCGCGCGGGGACCGCTCCCGGCCGCGTCGTTCCCGACAGGCGGGTGTGTCGAGATGCGGATCAAGCACGAGCATGTCCTCGCGGCGGGCTTCGTCCTGCTGTGCGCGGTCACGGCGGGCGCCGAGACTGCGATGATCGAGACTGCGGTGATCGAGATCACCTGGTCCGGCATCGCCGACCTGGTCGACGAGCACCCCCTGCTCGCGGCGGGGGAGCAGGGGATCCTGGCGGCGCGGGGCGCGGTCGACGCCGCGGGCGCGCGGCCCAACCCGACGCTGGAGGCGGCCCTGGGCCGGGTGCGCGAGCGCCCCGGCGAACCGTTCGGCCGGCAGTGGGACCTCTCGCTGACGTTGCCGCTGGACTGGCTGTCGCGGCGCTCGCCGCGCCTGGACGTAGCGCGGGCGGACCTCGACGCCGCCGCGGCCGAGCACGAGACGATCCGGCGCGACGTCCTGCTGGAGCTGCGCACGCAGTTCTGGAACCTCGTCCACGACCAGCGGCAGGTCGTGGTGGTGGAGGAGCTGGCGCGGGAGACGGCGAACCTGGCGTCGGCCGTGGGCCGCCGCGTGGAGGCGGGCGAGGTGCGGCCCGTCGAGGGGACGCAGGCCGAGATCGAACGGGAGCTGGTCGACGGCGAGCTGGCGGCGGCGCGGACCGCGCTGGCCTCCCGGCAGGCGCAGCTCGCGCTCTGGCTCGGCGCGCCGCCGGGTGCGACGATCGTCGCCGTCGCCGATCTGGAGGCGCTGTCCGAACCGCCGGATCCCGGCGCCGGGAGCGGCGGGGACATCTCTGGAAATATTGCCGGGCAGCCCGCGCTGCGGCTCGAGGCGGCCCGCGTGCGCGCCCTCGCCGCCGAACTCTCGGCCGAGCGGCGCGAGCGCCTGCCGGCGTTCTCGCTGATGGCCTACACCTCCCGCGAGCTGGACCAGCGCGCCCGAGGCGGCGGGATCGCCGTCGACCTGCCCCTGTGGGATTGGAACTCCGGCGGCATCGCGCGGGCGCAGGCGCAGCTCGCCGCCGGCCTCAGCCGGGAAGAGGCCCGGCGCCGCGCCTTCGCGGCGGAGATCGTCGCGGCCGTCGCCGCCTGCCGCACCTCGTTCGAGACCGCCTCGCGCCTCGCCGCGGGCGTCGTCCCGCGTTCCGCATCCGCCGCCGCCGTCATCGAGAAGACCTACCTGTCGGGCGAGACCGGCCTCTTGGAGGTGATCGACGCGCGGCGCACGCTGCTCGCGTCGCACCGCCGGCTGCTGGACGCGCTCGCCCAAGCCCAGATCGACCACTGCCGCCTGCGGGCGCTGATCGGGGAGGAGCTCCCGTGAACATCCGCCACCTGTCGATGATCGCCGCCCTCGGGATCCTGCCGGCCTTCGCGGTCGTGTCCTGCGATCGGTCCTCGCCGCCGCCCGACGTCGAAGCGCTCGCGGCGGAGACGCCGGACCACGAGCACGAGGACGCGGCGGAGGTTTCCGACCTGGACCGCCCGGTCGAGGAGCTGTTCGCCGCCGACTGCGAGCACCTGGTCAAGATGTTCGCCTGCGACGAGTGCCGCTACGAGGTCGGCGTCGCGCGCGTGCCGGCGAGCCTGGTCGAGGGCGGGCTCGTCGCGACCGTCCGCGCCGAACCGCGCGCCGTGGACGTCGCGGTGCCGCTGACCGGCGAGGTCCGCTACGACGAGCGGCGCGTGGGCCACGTCGGCACGCTCGTGGAGGGGGTCGTCACGACGGTCCACCACGAGCTGGGCGACCGGGAGCGGCGCGGGCAGCCGCTCGCGTCGCTCGAGTGCGCGGCGGTCGGGGAGGCGCAGGCCGAACACCTCGCGGCGCAGGGGATGCTGGACCTGGCCCGACGCAACCTGGAGCGGGTCGCCGGCCTGCGCCGGGAGGCCATCGCTTCCGAGAAGGAGTTCCTGCTGGCGCAGCAGGAAGCGGACGCCGCGCGGATCCGCGCCGACGGGGCCCGCGGCCAGCTCACGCGCTTCGGCATGTCGGAGGCGGCGGTGCGCGACCTCGCCGACGGCAAGGGGCTCGGCAGGCTCGTCCTGCGCTCCCCCCTGGACGGCGCCGTGCTGGCCATGCACGCCGTGCCCGGCGAGGTGGCCGGGACCGGGTCGCCCCTGTTCACGGTCGGCGACCACGCCGTCGTCTGGGTGTGGGCGGACCTCTACGAACGCGACCTCGCGACCGTCGCCGGCGCGCAGGCGTCGCTGAAGCTGGCGGCGACGGTCGCGGTCAAGGCCTACCCGGGCGCGTCGTTCGCCGGGACCGTGGATCTCGTCGGCCTGTCCATGGACGAGTCCTCGCGCACGGTGAAGGTGCGCGTGGAGGTGCCGAACCCGGACGGGCGCCTGCTGGCCGGCATGTTCGCCGACGTGGCGCTGCACCTGCCCGGGACCGAAGCGGTCCTGGCCGTGCCGCCGGCGGCCGTCCTGGAGGACGAGGGCCGCGAGTTCGTGTTCGTCCACCACCACGACGACTACTACGTGCGCCGGCCGGTGAGGACCGGCCGCGCCGCCGCGGGCTGGGTCGAGGTCCTGTCCGGGCTCGACCCGGGGCGGACCGTGGTGGCCGAGGGCGCCTTTCTTCTGAAGTCCGACGTGCTGCGCGCCAAGATGGGCGCCGGCTGCGCCGACTGACACCGGGAGCGATCATGCGAACCGTGACCCTGTTGCTGAACAACCGCCTGCTGGTGCTGCTGGCGACGGCGGTGCTGGTCGCCGCCGGCGTCGTCGCCTGGCTGCACCTGCCCATCGACGCCTTCCCGGACGTGACCAACACCCAGGTGGTGGTCATCTCCCAGGCCCCGGGCTTCGCCGCGGTCGACGTGGAGGCGCGGGTCAGCTACCCCATCGAGCAGGTCATGCGCGGCCTGCCGCGCGTGCAGCAGGTGCGCTCGCTGTCGCGGGCCGGCCTGTCGCAGGTGGTGATCGTGTTCGAGGACGGGGCCGACACCTACTGGACGCGGCAGGTGGTGTTCGAGCGCCTGGACGCGGCCCGCGAGCAGCTCCCGCCGGGCGTCGAGCCGGAGCTGGGCCCCATCTCGACCGGCCTGGGCGAGATCTACCAGTACACGCTCGAGGGCGACGACGAGACCGCGATGGAGCTGCGCACGATCCAGGACTGGCTCGTCGCGCCCTGGCTGAAGCCCATCCCCGGCGTCAACGAGGTCAACAGCTTCGGCGGCGAGGTGAAGCAGTACCAGGTCCTGGTCTCGCCGGAGAAGCTGCTGAAGTACGGCCTGACCGTGAACGACGTCGTCGAGGCCGTCGAGCAGGGCAACGCCAACTCCGGCGGCGGCGTGGTCGTGCGCGGCTGGGAGCAGATGTACCTGCGCGGCGTGGGGCTGCTGCGCGACATCCCGGACCTCGAGAGCGTCGTGCTGGAGGCCGAGGACGGGGCGCCCGTCTGCCTGCGGGACGTCGCGGAGGTGGTCATCGGCGCCGAGCCCCGGCAGGGCGCGGTCTCCCGCGACGGCCGGGGCGAAGTGGTGGCCGGCATGATCATCATGCTCAAGGGCGAGAACGCCAAGGACGTGGTGGGCCGGGTCCAGGACGCGGTCGCCGAGCTCCAGGGGGCGCTGCCCGAGGGGGTCCGCCTCGACGTCTTCTACGACCGCACCTCGCTGATCGAGGCCTGCATCCACACCGTGGTCAACGCGCTGCTCGAGGGCGGCATCTTCGTCATCCTGGTGCTGTTCCTGTTCGTCGCCGAACTGCGCTCCGCGCTGATCGTCGTGGCCTCGCTGCCGCTCACCTTCCTGGTGACCTTCATCCTCATGGGCTCCGCGGGGATCACCTCCAACCTCATGAGCCTCGGCGGCCTGGCCTTCTCCGTCGGCATGGTCGTGGACGCTTCGATCGTGGTGGTGGAGAACTCCCGCCGCCACCTGGCGCACCTGACCGATCCCGCCTCGAGGAGGCGGGCGGTCGCCGAAGCCGTGGTCGAGGTGGCGAAGCCCGTCGCCTTCTCGGTGCTGATCATCGCGGTCATCCTGGTGCCGCTGTTCACGCTGCAGGGGATCGAGGGCAAGATGTTCGCGCCGCTGGCCGCGACGATGCTCATCGCCCTCTTGGTCTCGCTCGTGGTGGCGTTCACGATCATCCCCGTCCTGGGGGAGCGGTTCCTGAACCAGGGCCCCGAGCGGGAGTTCGGCTTCATCCGCCGCTTCCACCGCGGCTACGTGCGCCTGCTCGGTCGCGCCGTGCGGCGGCCCGCGCTGACGCTCGGGATCTCCGGTGCCGTGCTCGTCGCCTCGCTGGCGCTCGTCCCGCTGGTGGGCACCGAGTTCATGCCGCCGCTGGACGAGGGGGCGCTCGCCGTGAACGTGGTGCGGCTGCCCAACGCCTCGCTGGACGGGTCGGTGCGCGTCGCCGGCTTCATGGAGGAGCGCCTGCGGAAGTTCCCCGAGGTCGAGACGGTGGTCAGCAAGACGGGCCGCGCCGAGATCTCGGAGGACCCGATGGGCCCGGAGCAGACCGACGTCTTCATCATGCTGAAGCCGCGCAAGGAGTGGGACACCGGGCGCGACCGGGCCGGGCTCGTGGACGCCATCCAGAAGGACCTCTCCGAGATCCCGGGGCTGCGCTTCTCCTTCTCGCAGCCGATCGCGCTGCGGGTGAACGAGCTGATCTCCGGCGTGAAGAGCGACCTCGCGGTCAAGGTCTTCGGTCCCGACCTCGAGGTGCTGAAGTCGTTCGCGGACCGCGCGGCCGCCGTGCTGCAGGGGGTCGAGGGCGCCCGGGACGTGAAGGTGGAGCAGGTGTCCGGCATGTCGCAGATCGACGTGGTGATCGACCGCCAAGCCGTGGCGCGGCACGGCATCCGGATCGCCGACGTCAACGCTGCCATCGAGACGGCGGTCGCCGGCAGGTCGGCCACGACCCTGATCGAGGGGCAGCGGCGCATCGCCGTGGTCGTGCGCTTCCCGGAGGCGGCCCGCAACAGCATCCCCGTGCTCGAGCGGCTGCTGATCGCGGCCCCGGGCGGGGAGCGGGTGCCGCTGGCGCAGATCGCCGACTTCGCGGTCGTCGAGGCGCCGGCGCAGGTGAGCCGCGAGAACGGCATGCGCCGCGTGGTGGCCGAAGTCAACATCCGCGGCCGCGACCTCGGCGGCTTCGTGTCCGAGGCCCGGGCGCGCCTCGCGCCGCTGGTGGCGGAGCTTCCGGTCGGCTACCACGTCGAGTACGGCGGGCAGTTCGAGAACCAGCAGCGGGCCATGCGCCAGCTCGCGGTCGTCGTGCCGGTGGCGCTGCTGCTCATCATGGTCCTGCTCTACCTGGCGCTGGGTTCGTTCCGGAACTCCCTGCTGGTGCTGCTCAACCTGCCCTTCGCGCTCGTCGGCGGCGTGATCGCCGTCGTGGTCTTCGGGATGCCCGTGTCGGTGTCCGCGGCGGTCGCCTTCATCGTCCTGCTCGGCATCGCCGTGCAGAACGGGGTGGTGCTGGTGGCGTTCTTCCGGCAGCTGCAGGAGCGGGGCGAGACGGTGGCCGACGCGGTGATCGACGGCTGCGACCTGCGGTTCCGGCCGCTGCTGATGACCGCCCTCGCGAGCTTCATCGGGCACCTGCCCATGCTCTACGCGACGGGCTCGGGCGCCGACATCCAGAAGCCGCTGGCGGTGGTGGTGATGGGCGGGCTGGTGACCTCGACGCTGCTGACGCTGATCGTGCTGCCGACGCTCTACGCGCTGGTGGAGACCCGCCGCACCGGCAGATGACGGCGGGTCTCCGTGACGGCGGGTCTCCGACGGCGCGCTAGGCCGCGGCGGGGGGCGTGGGCGCCGGGCGGGCGGCCAGCTCGCGGTCGAGCATGAACAGGCCCGGCCCGTTGCCGCCCATCATCGCCAGCTTGCCCAGGATGGCCTCGACGGCGGCCTCCTCCTCGACCTGCTCGCTGATGAACCACTGCAGCGTGATGTTGGTGGCGAAGTCGTTCTCCTTCATGGCCAGACCCGCGAGGTTGTTGATGTTCTCGGTCATGTGGCGCTCGTGGGCCAGCGCGGCCTCGAACATCGCCGTGGGGTCGGCCCACTCCGTGTCGGGCTGGGGGATGGCCCGCAGCAGGGCGTGGCCGCCGGTGGCGTGGACGTAGTCGAAGAACTTCATGGCGTGCTGCAGCTCTTCCTGCGCCTGCATGCGCATCCAGTGCGCGAACCCCTCGTAATTGCGGGCCTGCGACCAGGCGGACATGGCCAGGTACAGGTAGCCGGAATAGAATTCGGCCTGGATCTGCTCGTTCAGGGCCTTCTGGATCCTCTCCTTCAACACGGCGGGTCTCCTTGCTCGGGGGTCGCGGGGGCGGGTCACCCCCACAAGGTAGGACCGAGCCGGAGCACCGTCACGGAAAAAGCCGCCGGACCCCAATGGGGCGTTGCTCCGGCGGCTAAATCTTGATATTCGTGTTCAGGTGCGCGGGTGGCGGCACCCGGGATTCGTGCCGATCATGGGCCGCGCCGCCGCACAGCCGGCGATGCCCGCCTGAACCTGCCCGGTCCCCGCCGGATCGGTCGTCTTCTCGCGCCCCCCGCCGCCGTGCGGGGCAGCGGCCCCCCTGCGGGCCTGGAAAGGAACGATTCCATGCCGATGAAGGAACTCGACACCTTCCGCGTCTCCTACCTCTCCATCCTGGACGAGGACGCGAACGTGGACAAGGATCTCGAGCCGAAGCTGAAGAAGCCCGAGCTGATCGAACTCTACCGCCAGATGGTCTGGGCGCGCCGCACCGACGAGCGCATGCTCAAGCTCCAGCGGCAGGGGCGCATCGGCACCTTCGGGCCGAGCACGGGCCAGGAGGCGGCCCAGTGCGCCGTCGCCTTCGCCATGAGGAAGCAGGACTGGTTCGCCGGCGCCTTCCGCGAGCACGGCGTGCGCCTGCTGCGCGGCGAGAGCCTCACCCGGCAGCTCGTCTACTACAACGGCCAGGAAGAGGGCAACATCAACGAGGGGTCGGCCAACCCGCGCAACCTGCCCATCTCGGTGATCGTGGGCGCGCAGCCCCTGCACGCGGTGGGCCTGGCCTACGCCATGCGGCTGCAGGGCGAGACGGAGACCTGCGCCGTGACCTTCATGGGCGACGGCGCCACCAGCGAGGGCGACTTCCACGAGGCGATGAACTTCGCGGCCGTCTGGAACCTGCCGGTGCTCTTCGTGGTGCAGAACAACCAGTGGGCGATCTCGGTGCCCCGCTCCAAGCAGACCAAGTCGGCGACCATCGCCCAGAAGGCCATCGCCTACGGCATGCCCGGCGTCCAGGTCGACGGCAACGACGCGCTGGCGGTCTACGCGGCCGCCTCGGAGGCGCTCGACCGCGGCCGGCGCGGCGAGGGGCCGACCCTGATCGAGGCCGTGACCTACCGCCTGATGATGCACACCACGGCCGACGACCAGTACAAGTACCGCACCAAGGAGGAGGAGGAGCTGTGGTGGCGCCGCGACCCCCTGGTGCGCTTCCGCGCCTACCTTGAGGCGAAGAAGATCTGGTCTGAGAAGGACCAGGAGGCGCTCGAGGAGGAGTACAAGGTCGAGATCGAGAAGCAGGTGAAGGCCTTCGAGGAGATGTCGGGCTGGAAGCCGGACGCCCCCTTCGACCACGTCTTCGGCACGAAACACGAGCGCATCGAGGCGCAGCGCCGGGAGTTCCTGGCCGAGATCGCGAAGGAGGCCGACCGTGGCTAAGCTCAACATGGTCCAGGCGATCAACCTCGCCCTGGACGAGATGATGGCGGAGGATCCCAGCGTGATCGTGCTGGGCGAGGACGTCGGCGTCGACGGCGGCGTGTTCCGCGTCACCGAGGGCCTGATCGAGAAGTACGGCGAGGCGCGCGTCATCGACACGCCGCTGGCCGAGAGTGCCATCATCGGCACGGCCATCGGCATGGCCCTGGCCGGTCTGAAGCCCGTGGGCGAGATGCAGTTCTGCGGCTTCTCCTACATCATGATCCCTCAGCTCGAGGGCCACGGCTCGCGCTACCGCTCGCGCACGCACGGGCAGTTCCACGTGCCCCTGGTCATGCGCGTGCCCTACGGCGGCGGCGTGCGCGCGCTCGAGCACCACTCCGAGAGCCGCGAGGCCTCCCTGGGCCACTTCCCGGGCGTGAAGGTCGTCATCCCGTCGGGACCGCGCAACGCGCGGTCGCTGATGCGCGCGGCGATCCTCGATCCCGACCCGGTGGTCTACATGGAGCCCAAGCGCTCGTACCGCGCCTTCAAGGAGGACGTGCCGGAGACGCCCGAGACGGTCGAGATCGGCAAGGCGCAGGTGGTCCAGGAAGGCACCGACGTCACGGTGATCGCCTGGGGCGCGATGATGCACACCACGAAGAAGGCCGTCGAGGAGATCCGCCAGGCCCGCGGCGCCAGCATCGAGCTGATCGACCTGCTGACGATCTCGCCCATGGACACCGAGACGATCTGCGCCTCGGTGCGCAAGACGGGCCGCCTGGCCGTCGTCCAGGAGGCCCCGCTCAGCTTCGGCCCCGCCAGCGAGATCATCGCCACGGTCAACGACCACGCCCTGATGCACCTCGAGGCGCCCGTGAAGCGCGTGTGCGGCTACGACGTCGTCACGCCCTACTTCGGCCGCGAGAACCTCTACATGCCGACCGTCGGGCGCGCCCGCCGCGGCATCGAGGAAGTGCTGGACTTCTAAACGGAGCCTTCGAGGAGGAAGCCGATGTTCGAGTTCAAGCTGCCCGACCTGGGCGAAGGCATCCACGAGGGCGAAGTCCTCAAGTGGCACGTGCAGCCCGGCGACGTCGTCGTCGAGGACGCCCCGCTGGTCGAGGTCGAGACGGACAAGGCGGCCGTGACCATCCCGTCGCCCCGCGGCGGCAAGGTCATCTCGGTCACCGGCGAGATCGGCGACGTGGTGGCGACGGGCCAGGTCATCGCGGTCATCGACGACGGCCAGGGCGCCGCCGCCGCGCCCGCCGCGCCGGTCGCGAAAGCCGCGCCCGCCCACAAGCCGGCCGGCAGCGGCCGCGCCGCG
>JAURXS010000395.1 GCA_030654305.1 bacterium
CCGCCTACCTGGTCCACCTCGCGACGGCGATCCCGCTGGGCGTGTGGATGGCGCGCCGCCGCGGCTCGGCCGCGGAACGGGCCGTCGGCGCCCTGGGTCTCGCGGTGAACTCGCTGCCGGCCTTCTGGCTCGGGCTCATGCTCGTGCTGGTCTTCGCCCGCGGGCTGGGCTGGTTGCCCGCTTCGGGGATGCATGCTCCCGACCACGCCTCGCTGTCCTGGTCCGCCCGCCTGCTGGACACCCTGCGCCACCTCGTGCTGCCGGTGACGGTGCTCGGTCTGGCCACCGCCGTCGGCACGGCCCGCTACGTCCGCCAGGCCGTGCTCGAGGTCCTGGAGTCCGAGTTCGTGACGGCCGCCCGGGCCCGCGGCCTGTCGGAACGCGCCGTGGTCTGGCGCCACGCCGTGCGCAACGCCCTGCTGCCGGTGGTCACGCTGGTGGGGCTGAACCTGCCGGCGCTGCTCGGTGGCGCGGTGGTGACCGAGACCGTGTTCGCCTGGCCGGGCATGGGCCGCGTCGCGGTGGAGGCGCTGTGGGCGCGCGACTACCCGGTGATCCTCGGCGCGACGGGGCTCTCGGCCGTGATGGTGGTGGCCGGCAACCTGCTGGCCGACCTGTTCTACCGCGTGGTCGACCCGCGCGCGCGGACGGGCGGGGAGGGGCGGACGTGAGCGCCGTGGGCCGCGCCCTGCGGCACGACGCCGGCGGGCGCGCGGGACTGATCCTGATCCTGCTGCCGCTGCTGGCGGCGGCCCTGGCCGGACCGCTGGCGCCCGGCGATCCGCTGCGGGTGGGGACCGCCGCCGAGCGGCTGCTGGCCCCGTCGACGTCGCACCCGCTGGGGACCGACGCGCTGGGCCGCGACGTCCTGGGACGCCTGATGCTGGGCGGCCGCGCCTCGCTGGCCGTGGGCTGGTCCGGCGTGCTGGGCGCCGTGCTCCTGGGCACGTTGGTGGGGCTCGCCGCGGGCTTGGGCCACTCGCGACTCGACCGCGCGCTCATGGGGTTGACCGACCTCTTCCTCGCCTTCCCCCGCGTGTTCCTGGTGCTGTTGCTCGCGGCCGTCGCGGCGCCTTCCCTGGCGCTGGTGGCGGCGGTGATCGCGGCCACGGGATGGATGGGCGTGGCCCGCCTGGTGCGGGCCGAGACGCTCGCGTTGCGCGACCGGCCCTTCGTCGTCGCGGCGCGCAGCCTCGAACTGCCGGCGTGGCGGCTCGCCGCCCGCCACGTCCTGCCGCACGTGCTGCCCCTGGTCGTCCTCGCGGCCGCGCTGCGCGTGGGCGGCGCGATCCTGCTGGAGTCCTTCCTCAGTTACCTGGGCCTGGGCGCCCAGGACCCGACCGTGTCCTGGGGAGCCATGATCGAACACGGCCACCGCCACCTGGCCGACGCCTGGTGGCTGGCCGCGTTCCCCGGCCTCGCGATCGCGCTGACCGCGGTCGGCCACAACCTGCTCGGGGACGCCCTGCGCGACGCCCTCGACCCGCGTGCCGGCGGCCGCCACGACACACCCGAGGCGGGTGGCTCTTGAGCGCCCCCCGCCTGCTGAGCTGCGAATCCCTGCGGGTGGCCTACCCGGGTCCGGACGGCGGCCGCGCGGCCCTGCGCGGCGTGGACCTGGCGCTCGACGCGGGGGAGGTCGTGGCGGTGGTCGGACCGTCGGGCGCCGGCAAGTCGTCGCTGGCCCTGGCCGTGCTGGGCCTGCTGCCGTCGCGGGCGCGCGTGTCGGGCGTCCTGCGCTGGCGGGGCGAGCCGGTGGCTCCCGGCCCGGCTCACCGGCGGCTGCTGGGCCGGGACATCGGGATGCTGTTCCAGGACCCGCTGGCGAGCCTGGACCCGGTCGTGCGCGTCGGGGACCAGCTGGTCGAGACGCTGCGCGCCCTGCGTCGCGACGGGAGTCGGGACGCGCACCGGCGGTCCCGGGAACTGCTGGCCGAGGTGCTGCTGCCGGACCCCGCCGCGGTGGCGCGGCGCTACGCCCACCAGCTCAGCGGCGGCGAGCGCCAGCGCGTCGCGCTCGCGCTCGCCCTGGCCGGCGACCCCGCGCTGCTCGTCGCGGACGAACCCACCACGGCCCTGGACGCGGCCGTCGGGGCCGCCGTCACGGGGCTGCTGGGGGACCTCGTGCGCCGCCGCGGCATGTCGCTGCTGCTGGTCACCCACGATCCCCGCCTGACGGCGGGCCTCGCCGACCGCGTCCTGCGCCTGGAGTCGGGGCGCGTCACGGCGGGGTCAGCGGCGGACGCCGTCGTCGGCGACGTGGACGGCTCGGCCGGTGACGCGGACCGGGGTGCGGGCGCGGCCGCGGGCGTCGGCGCTCCGGCCCTGAGTTGCCGCGGCGTCGACGTGCGGTATCCCGGACACGGCGGCCATCCCGAAATCGTGGCGGTGCGCGGCGTCGACCTGACGATCGGCGCCGGCTCGTCGCTCGCCCTGGTGGGGGAGTCGGGGTGCGGCAAGACCTCGCTGGCACGGGCCGTGTGCGGGCACCTGCGGCCGGCCACGGGTGCGATCGAGGTGGGCGGCCGTCCCGTCGGCGGCCGGCCCCACCGGGCCGCGCAGATGATCTTCCAGGACCCGTACTCCTCGCTGGACCCGCGGCAGACCTGCGGCGACGCCGTCGCCGAGGCGGCGCGCGCGGCCGGCAGCACGGTGGCCGCGTCCCGCCTCGCCGCCGCCGCTCTGCTCGCCGCCGCCGG
>JAURXS010000396.1 GCA_030654305.1 bacterium
TCGGCGGCGGCCAGTTCCGCCAGGTCCCGCGCCAGGTTGATGCGGCCGTCGATCCAGGCCGACAGCCGCAGCCGCACCTGCTCGTCCATCACCTGGGATTCCAGGGCCAGCTCGCGCCGCTCCACGTTCCGCTGCGCGATCCACAGCGCGATCGACCCGCCGGCCACGGCGAGGAACAGCAGCGGCGGCAGCCAGGTCGCCAGGCGGGGTGACAGCGCGTTCCCGGCGCCGGATTCCTTCACCGTCATCGCACTCCTCCCCCGCCCGCGACGTCGCCGGCGGGTCCGGTTCGCCGAACCACGTGATCCCCGCCCGAGGCGGACCGCGACATCGTACCGGCAGCGGCCGCCGCGGTCCAGCCGTACCGCCGGCGGACGCTCAGTAGCGCGGGGAGGCGCCCGTCGCGCCGTCGACCGCGTCGCCGGGGCGGGGCGGGTGGCGCGGCAGCCGGAACACGGCCCAGACCGGGAAGTGGTCCGAGGGCCAGCGGCCGTCCTGGCGGAAACGGGAGACCCCCGCCTCGGCGGCCGGCAGCGCGGAACCGGCCAGGATCCAGTCGATGCGCCCGCGGCCGGGCACGCCGGTGAAGCCGTGGAAGGTGCCGTCGGGCTGCGCGCGCTCGGCGGGCGACGCGGCGTGCCAGGCGTCGTGCAGGGCGACGCCGTCGCGCCAGCCCTCCAGCGCCAGGATCCGGTAGGGCGGGCTGCCGGGGTCGGCCGGCGCGTTGAAGTCGCCCGTCAGCAGCACCGCGTGGCCGCCCGCGATCTCGGCCAGGCGCCGCCTCAGCAGCAGGGCGCCCTGCTCGCGGGCCTGCGCCCCCGCGTGGTCGAGGTGGGTGTTGAACACGAAGAGCGTGTCGGGGTCGCAGAGGCGGTCGTAGAGCTTCACCCAGGTCGCGAGGCGCGGGCAGGCGGCGTCCCAGCCCCTGCTGCCCGGCGTCTGCGGCGTCTCGCTCAGCCAGAAGTTGCCCTGGTCCAGCAGGCGGTAGCGGTCGCGGCGCGTGAAGATCAGGCACATCTCGCCGGCGCGCTCGCCGTCGTCCCGCCCCACGCCCGTGATCCGGTACTCCGAGAAGGCGCGCTCCAGCTCGACGCCCTGCTCCCAGAGGCACTCCTGGACGGCGAAGATCGCCGGCTGCCGCTCGCGGATCGCCAGGCGCACGAGGTAGCGGCGGTGTTCCCAGGCGTCCGGGCCGTCGTCCGCGGTGCCGTAGCGGATGTTGAAGGTCATCACGGTCGTGGGCTCGGCGCCGCCGGCGGGCGGCGCGGCGGCCGACGACACGAACAGCATGACGAGCACGCACAGCAGGGCGAGCGCGAACAGCGGGCGCGCGATCCTCACGGCACCACCCCCGGTCCGGGTTCAGGACACCGGGGGCATTGTCGCACCGGCGGGCGCCGGCGGGCAACGACGATCCCGCCGCAGGCCGCCGAGGTCGGCGAGCGTGGCGCGGAAGGCCGCCGCGTAGCGGTGAGCCAGCAGGAAGTAGGTGGGCAGCACGACCAGGGTCAGCAGCGTCGAGGAGGTCAGCCCGCCGATGATGGCGCGCGCCATCGGGTAGTACTGGGCGTCCCCGACGTGCGCGTCCCCGGCCAGCGACAGGGGCAGCAGGCCCAGCACCGTCGTGCCCGCGGTCATCAGGATGGGGCGCAGCCGGTCGGCGCAGGCCGCCATGACCGCGTCCTCGAGCGGCTGGCCGCCGCGGCGGTGGTTGTTGACGTGGTCCACCAGCACGATGCCGTTGTTCACCACCACGCCGATCAGGATCACCATGCCGATCATGGCCATCAGGTTGAACGGCGTGCCGGTCAGCATGAAGAGCCAGAAGACGCCCAGCGAGGCGAACGGCACGCAGCACATCACCACCAGGGGCTGCAGCAGCGACTCGAACAGGCTGGCCATCACGAAGAAGACGCAGACCAGCGCCAGCAGCAGGTTCAGCCCCATCTCGGAGTTCTGCTGCCGGGCGCGCCGGATCTCGGAACCGAAGTCCCAGCCGTAGCCGATCGGCATCTCCAGGTTGTCCAGCAGCCCGCGGATGCGCTCGAGGCCCGCTTCGAGGTCCTTGCCCTCGTACGTGCCGCGCAGCGTCACGCCCGACTTCTGGTTGTCGCGGAAGATGCGCCGCGGGCCCTCGTCGATGCGGAAGTCCGCCACCTGCCCCAGCGGCACGGCGCGGCCCTCGTGGACGCCCACGGTGAGGATCTCGAGGTTCTCGATGCTCTCGCGGTCGTCCGGGTCGAGCACCACCGACATGTCGATCTCCTTGTCGCCGGTGTTCAGGCGCGGCAGCAGGACCCCGCGGTAGGTCAGGCCCATGACCTGCGCGACGTCGCGGGCGGACACGCCGTGGCGGGCGGCGGCCTCGCCGTCCACGTCGACCAGGATCTCCTGGCTGCCGGACTCGGCGTCGCTGCGCAGGTCGCCGACGCCGTCGAGCGTCAAGAGCAGGCGCTTCGCCTCGTGCGCCAGCTCCTGGAGCGTCTCGGTCTCCTGGCCGTAGAGGGTGACCGCGAAGGTCTTCGCGCCGGTGCCCTGCCCCTCCTCGTCGCCGTAGCGGTAGGTGACGCCGGCCTGGACGGGCAGGTGCTCCTTGAGGTCCTCGCGCGTGCGGCGGAAGAAGCGGTCGGAGACGACGCCGTCGGCGAAGAAGAGCGAGATCCCGGCCTGGTCGGCCGTGAAGTAGGAGTAGATGTCGCGCAGTCCGAGGTCCTCCCGGCGCGTCTCGAGGTACCGCTCGGCGGCGGCCACGGCGTCGCTGGCGCGCTCCTTGTCCACCGCGTCGCTGAATTCCATCCCGACGTACAGGCTCTCGCGCCGCATGCCCTCGTCGCCGAAGGCTTCGGGCTTGAAGCTGGTGGCGGCCATCAGGCCCGCCGTGACGGCCAGCGTGGCCGGCACGATGACCAGGCCCGTCAGCAGGGGGTGCCGCAGCGTGGTCCAGCCAAGCAGACGCAGGTAGCGCGCGCGCAGGCGCACCAGCCAGCCGGCGTCCGGGGCGGTGGGCCGGTCGCGGCCGGTGCGCACCGAGAAGGCGGGGATCACCGTCAGGCTGACCAGCAGGGACAGCGTCAGGGTGACGCCGATCGTGCGGCCGACCTCGCCCAGCCATACCGCCGTCTCGTCGGCCCGGCTGACGATGACCGGTGCGAAGACGATGATGGTGGTCAGCGTCGAGGCGGTGATGGCGCGCGCGACCTCGCGCGTGCCCCGCATCGCGGCGGCCACCGGCGTCGCGCCGGCGTGCTGGCGGCGGTGGATCGACTCGAGCACCACGACCGCGTTGTCCACCAGCATGCCGACCCCGAGCATCAGCCCCATCATCGACAGCACGTTCAGCGAGCCGCCGCCCAGGTACATGAACACGGCCGTGCCGAGCAGCGACAGCGGGATCGCCAGCGAGACCAGCAGGGTCATGCTCCAGCGCCGCAGGAACAGGTAGAGGATCGCCACCGCCAGCAGCGACCCCGCGAAGCCGGACTGCAGCAGGCTGCTGAGGCCGTCGGTGATCTGGTCGGCCTGGTTGAAGAAGGGCACGCTGCTGACGCCCTGCAGCGTGGGGTCCTCGTTGATGCGCGCCAGCTCGCGCTCGACCGCCTCGCACACCTCGACGGTGTTGTAGCCCGACGCCTTCTGGATCCAGAAGGCGATGGCGGGCTCGCCGTTCAGCCGCCGGCCGTAGCTCATGGCCGGCGCGCCGTAGACGACGTCGGCCACGTCCCGCAGGCGCAGGCCGCGCTCGTCGATCGGCAGCTCGCGCAGGCCCTCCACGCCGCGGATGTCGCTGACGGTGCGCACGTCGTAGCGCATCCCCTGCTCGGTGACCGTGCCGACGGTCAGCTCCACGTTGGCCGACTCCAGCTCCCGGAACAGCCGCGTCACGTCCACGCCGTGCTCCAGCACGCGGTCGAAGTCCAGGTACACCGAGACCTGGGTGGGCAGGATGCCGTCGATGTTCACGCGCCCCACGCCGGGGATGCGCTGCAGCGGCCCGATGACCTTCTGGTCCAGCAGGTCCCAGCTCTCGGACAGGTCGCGCCCCTTGGCGGAGATGCGCCCCTCGATGATCGGGATGTCGCTGGTGTTGAAGGTCAGCAGCAGGATCTGGCGGACGTCGTCCGGCAGGTCGCCGCGGATCTGGTCGATCTTCTCCTTCACCTCCAGGCGCAGCAGGTTGACGTCGCGGCCCCAGTCGAACTGGACGCCCACCCAGGCCTGGTCGGGGTCGGAGTAGCTGTTGATCTCGCGCACGCCGCCGAGCGTGGCGAGGATCTCCTCGATGGGCGCCACGATCTCCCGCTCGGTCTCGCCGGGGATCCCGTTCGGGTAGGGCACCATGACGCCGATGAAGGGCATCTCGACGCGGGGCAGGAAATCGAGCTTGAGCCGCCAGAGCGAGACGCCGCCCAGCAGGACCACGGTCGCCAGCACCATGGCCAGGGCCACGGGGCGGCGCAGCGAGAGGCGGGTCAGCCACATCTCAGGCCCCTTCCCGCGCGGGGCGGACGCCGGCGGCGACCGGGGCGGGCGCGGCCTCCGTCGCGGCGGCGGCGCGGCCCGGGGTGATCAGCGCGTAGGCGGCCGGCACCACGACCAGGGTCAGCAGGGTCGCCAGCGTCAGGCCCCAGATCACGGTGATCGCCAGCGGCGCGCGCAGCTCGGCGCCCTCGCCCAGGCCCAGCGCCATGGGCAGCAGGCCCAGGACGGTGGTCGCCGTGGTCATCAGGATGGGGCGCAGCCGCTCGCGCCCGGCCTGCAGCACGGCGGCCTCGAGGTCCCGGTCGCGGCGCAGCTGGTTGATGCGGTCCACCAGCACGATGCCGTTGTTCACGACGATGCCCGCCAGCATGATCGCGCCGATCACCACGATCACGCTGACCGGCGTGCCGGTCAGGGCCAGGCCGTACACGGCGCCGGTCAGGGCCAGCGGCACCGTGAACATGATGATCAGGGGGTGCAGGAAGGACTCGAACTGGGCCGCCATCACCAGGTAGACCAGGAACACCGCCAACAGGGTCGCCAGCCACAGCGAGCGGAACGAGGCCCGCATCTCCTCGTTCTGGCCGCCCATGGCGACCGTGACGCCGGCGGGCAGGGACAGCGCCCGCAGCCGGCGCTCGACGTCCCGCGTCACCGAGCCCAGGTCGCGCCCGGCCAGGTTGGCCGAGACGATCACGGCGCGCTTGCGGCCGAGGCGGTGGATCTCCGACGGGCCCTGCTCCACCGACATCGTCGCCACGGCCGCCAGCGGGATCGGCACGCCGCCGCGCTCGGCGACGATCAGGTCGCGCACGGACTGCAGGGTGCTGCGCTGCTCCTCGCCGTTCATGACGCGGATGTCGATGTGCCGCTCGCGCTCGCGGATGCGGCCGGCCACGCTGCCGCGCACCTTGTCGCGCACCAGCTGCGACACCTGGCCCAGGCTCAGGCCGTGCCGGTTCAGCTTGTCGCGGTCGAAGGCCACGCGCACCTCGGGCGAGCCGGGCACCATGCTCAGGCGGACGTCCCGCAGGCCCTCGACTTCGGCCAGGGACGCCGCCACCGCGTCCGCGGAGCGCTGCAGGTCCTCGAGGTTGTAGCCGTAGACGTCGACCTCCACCGGAGCGCTGAAGCTGAACAGCGACTGGCGCCGCACCTTCATGGACACGTCGGGGTAGCCCGCCAGCACCCGGCGCACGCCGGCCAGCACGTCGGCCTCGCGCTGCTGGTCGGCGCGGTCCAGGCGGACGTGGATCTCGGCCCGGTTCTCCTTGCGGCGCGAGGCCGAGGTGTCGCCCTCGCGGCTGACGCCCACGTCCGAGGCGGTCCGCTCGATGCCCTCGATCCCGGCCAGGCCGCGCTCGATGGCGGCGACGCGGGCGTCGGTCCGGCTCAGCGGCGTGCCCTCGGGCAGCTCCAGGCCCAGCGTGAACTCGCCCTGGGCCATCGGCGGGATCAGCTCGACGCCCAGCCCCGGGGCCAGCAGCGCCGCGCCCGCGGCCAGCGCCACCGCGAAGCCCAGCACCGCGCCGCGCCGCGCCAGGGCGACGCCGAGCATACGTTCGTAGCCGGACGCCAGCCGCGGGTAGGTCGCGTTGAACAGGGCGGTCAGCGGCGACAGCAGCAGCAGCAGGCCCGCGCGCAGCCGGCCGCCGA
>JAURXS010000397.1 GCA_030654305.1 bacterium
GCGCACGCCGAACTGGACAACGTGCGCAAGCGCGCCCGGCGCGAGATCGCCGAGGCCCAGACCTTCGCCGTGGCGGACGTCCTGCGCGACCTGCTCGACGTGCTGGACAACTTCGAGCGGGCGGCCGGGGCCGCGGCCGCGAACGGCGATGCCGAGGCCGTCCGCAGCGGGGTCGCCCTGATCCACGGCCGCCTGCGCGAGATCCTCGGGGCGCGCGGCCTGACCCCCATCCCGACGGCGAAGGGCGACCCGTTCGATCCGGGGATCCACGAGGCCGTGATGCAGATGGACGGGGAAGGCGTCGAATCCGGCGCCGTGCTGGAGGTGGCGCAGGCCGGCTACCGCCTCGGGGACCTGGTGCTGCGGCCGTGCCGCGTCGTGGTGGCTCGCTGAACGAAAGGCGCCAGGGATGGCCCAGAAGAGGGACTACTACGAGGTGCTCGAAGTCGGCCGCGAGGCGGCCGAGGGCGAGATCAAGAAGGCCTACCGCAAGCTGGCCATCAAGCACCACCCCGACCGCAATCCCGACGACCCCTCGGCGGCCGAGAAGTTCCGCGAGGCCACCGAGGCCTACGAGGTGCTGAAGGATCAGCAGAAGCGCGCCCAGTACGACCAGCTGGGGCACGCCGCCTTCGAGCAGCCGAGCGGTCCCGCCGGCGGCTACGGCGGCATGGGCGGGATGGACATGAACGACGCGCTCGCGTCCTTCCTGCGCAACTTCGGCGGCTTCGGGGACATCTTCGGCGGCGGCTCCGGAGGCGGCGCCGCCGCCGGGCGGGGCCAGGGACGCGACCTCCAGGTCAAGGTCGGGATCACCCTGCGCGAGGCCGCCGACGGCGTGCACAAGAAGGTCAAGCTGCGCAAGCAGGTGGCGTGCAAGGAATGCGGCGGCAGCGGCGGGGCCCACGGCAGCGGCGCGTCGAACTGCCCCGAGTGCCGCGGCAGCGGCCGGCGCCGCCAGGTGGTGCGGACCCTGCTCGGCCAGATGGTCACCGAAGTCGCCTGCAACCGCTGCGGCGGGCGCGGCAGCGTGGTGACCGATCCGTGCGGCGCGTGCCGCGGCACCGGCACCGTGCGCGGCGAGGAGACCGTCGAGGTGCGCATCCCCGCCGGGGTCGCGCGCGGGAACTACATGGACATGCCGGGCCACGGCGACGCCGGCGAGCGGGGCGGCCATCACGGCGACCTGCGCGTGGTCTTCGACGTGCACGAGGACGAGATCTTCGAGCGCCGGGGCGACGACCTGGTCATCGACGTGCCCGTCTCGCCGGTCGACCTCATGCTCGGCGTCAAGGTCGAGGTGCCGACGCTCGACGGACGCGTGGCGCTCAAGGTCCCGGCCGGCACCCAGACCCACAAAATCTTCCGGCTGCGCGGCAAGGGCATGCCCCGCCTGCACCGCAGCGACCGCGGCGACCAGCTGGTGCGGATCCTGGCCTGGACGCCGGACAAGCTCTCCGCCGACGAGAAGTCGCGGCTCGAGTCGCTGCGCGCCGGGCTCTCGTCCCGGGTCCCCGCGCCCGGCCGCGGGCCCATCGACTGAACGCCGCCGCGACGTCGGGGAGGTCCGCGTGCACACCTACCACTTCGAACCGCCCGCGGGCGCGCCCCTGCCCGGAGTCGGCGACGAGATCCGGCTCGACGCCGAGGAGAGCCACCACCTGCTGCACGTGATGCGCGCCCGTCCGGGCGATCCCGTGCGTCTGGTCGACGGGCGCGCCGGCGTCGTGCTGGCCGAGTACGCCGGCGCCGACGCGGGTCGCGCCCGCGCCCTGGTGCGGGCGTCGCACCGCGACGTCTCCGAGCTGGCGCGGCCCCGCCTGGTGCTGGCCTGCGGCGTCGCCAAGGGCAAGCGCTTCGAGGCCATGCTCGAGCAGGCGGTCGAACTCGGCGCGCACGAGATCGTCCCCCTGCAGACCGCGCGCGGCGAGGTCTGGCCCGGCGACGGGCGCCGCGACCGCTGGCGGACGCTGCTGCGCGGGGCCGGCAAGCAGAGCGGCCGCAGCTGGACGCCCGAACTCGCCGCGCCGGTGGCGCCCGCGGCCCGGGTCGCGGGCCGGCCCGGGGCCCTGTTCTTCACCGGCGCCGCGCGCGACCGCGCGCGGGACTGGCGCGACGACGGGGACGGGCGG
>JAURXS010000398.1 GCA_030654305.1 bacterium
GATCCTTTCGATGCGACGAAGCCTTCGCAGGCGGTGTTCTGGTCGCCGGCCGACTGGGCCTGGACCGGTGGCCTGATGGACGCGCTGCTGCCCTCGCTGTATTTCGGCCGCCCCATCGTGGCCTTCAACGGCCGCTTCAGCCCGCAGGCCGCGTTTGAACTGATGGAGCGCCACGGCGTCACGCACACCTTCCTGTTTCCGACCGCGCTCAAGGCCATGATGAAGGCCTATCCCCAGCCGCGAAAGCAGTTCCGGGTGCAACTGCAGGCCATCATGAGCGCGGGCGAGGCCGTGGGCGATGCTGTGTTCGCCTACTGCCAGAAACAGCTGGGCGTGACGGTCAACGAGATGTTCGGCCAGACCGAGATCAACTACATCGTGGGCAACTGCGCGCGGCTCTACCCCGCGAAGCCGGGCAGCATGGGCAAGGGTTACCCGGGCCACCGCGTGGCGGTGATCGACGACGAGGGCCGCGAGTGCCCGGTGGGCGTGCCGGGCGACGTGGCGGTGCACCGGCTGGATGTGCGTGGCGACCCCGACCCGATCTTTTTCCTCGGCTACTGGAAGAACGAGGCCGCCACGCGCGCCAAGTTCACCGGCGACATGGCCAACAGCTGGTGCCGCACCGGCGACATGGCGGTGCGCGATGCCGAGGGCTACCTCTGGTACCAGGGCCGGGCCGACGACGTGTTCAAGGCCGCGGGCTACCGCATCGGGCCGGGCGAGATCGAGAACTGCCTGGTCAAGCACCCGGCGGTCGCCAACGCGGCCGTGGTGCCCAAGCCCGACGCCGAGCGTGGCGCGGTGGTCAAGGCCTATGTGGTGCTGGCCCAGGAGTACCTCGCGGCGCAGGGAAGGCGCGTGGGCGACGCGGATTTCGAAGCACGGCTGGTGAAGGAGTTGCAGGCCCATGTGAAGGGCAAACTCGCGCCGTATGAATACCCCAAGGACATCGAGTTCGTCGAATCGCTGCCGATGACCACCACCGGCAAGGTGCAACGCCGCGTGTTGCGGCTGCAGGAAGAGGCGAGGGCGCGACCGAGCGCCTGATGCGCTGCGGGGGGCTTCACTTCCCTTCGCTGATGCGAAGTTCCAGCTGTCGGCCTCCGGCCTTGCCTTCGGTGGTGAGGCGGGTGACGTCGGCGCCGCGCGCGAGCAGGTAGTCGCGCACGCTCAGGGCGCGGTCCTGCGCGAGCAGGCGGTTGGCCGCGTCGCTGCGGCCTTCGTCGCCGTTGCCCACGATGTGCACGCGAAACGTGGGCCGGCGTTCGAGTCGTTTGCCGAGCTCGTTGAGCTGGCGTGCCAGACCAGGCTTGACCGCCGAACGGCCTTTGTCGAAAGCCGATGCGGCGGGCACATCCATGGACGAGGGAGGGGCGGAGGCGCGTGGCGCGGCCGGTGCGCCGCCGCCACGCGGCGGGGTCGAACAGGCCGCCAGTGCCAGGAGCAACAAGGGCGGAACGGTGCGGAGGGCGGGCGACAAGCGGGGCATACCTGAACTCCTGGTGGGGGTGACGCCGGTGGCGACAGGGCCGGCGCGGGCACGGCCCTAAACTTATAGACCGGTTTTTCCTCCGATTGTTCTTTCATACGCATTTGCACACCCCTCCATGAACTCTGTTGCACTCGGCGCCAGCGGCCTGCAAGTCACCCCCATCTGCCTGGGCACCATGACCTTCGGTGAACAGGTCAACGAAGCCAGCGCCCACACCATCCTCGACCGTTCGCTGGAACGCGGGGTCAACTTCATCGACGCCGCCGAGATGTACTCGGTGCCGGCCAAGGCCGAAACCTGCGGTGCCACCGAAACCATCATTGGCAACTGGTTCGCGAAACACCCCGGCGCGCGCGAGAAGCTGGTGGTGGCGACCAAGGTCGCCGGTCCCGCGCGC
>JAURXS010000399.1 GCA_030654305.1 bacterium
GATCTGGTCGAACGGAACGTAGTCCGCCAGGCCCTTCTTCGACAGGATCTCCGTGATCGCCGCCGTCAGCGTCGTCTTGCCGTGGTCCACGTGACCGATCGTCCCCACGTTCACGTGTTCCTTCGTCCGTTCGAACTTTGCACGAGCCATGGTTGGCTACCTCCTTCTCGACGTCGTCGGGGCCGGTCCTGTTGTCACGGGCGGGTCCAGATGCCCATGTAACGCTGCTTGATTTCCGTCGCGATCTTCTCGGGTGCCCGCTCGTAGCGGGCGAACTGCATCGTGTACGTCGCTCTTCCCTGCGTCAGCGACCGGACCTGCGTGGCGTAGCCGAACATTTCGCTCAGCGGCACCTCGGCCCTGATCACCCGGACGTCCCCGCGCGGCTCCAGGTGCTGGATCTGCCCGCGCTTCGAGTTCAGGTGCCCGGTCACGTCCCCGAGGAACGAAGCCGGGACCACCACCTCGACGTCCATCACCGGTTCGAGCAGGGCCGGCCTGGCGTCCTGGACCGCCCGCCGCAGGGCCTCCGCGCCCGCCGCCCTGAAGGCCGGCTCGCTGGAGGCGTCCTCCTCGAAGGTCCCGCCCGTCAGCCGGATCCGCAGGTCCACCAGCGGGTGGCCGGCCAGGATCCCGCTCCCGCAGGCCTGGAGGCTCGCCTCCTGCACGGCCCGCTGGTACTCCGCCGGCAACCTGTCCACCGGCACGCCGCTCGAGAAGCTCAGGCCCTCCCCGTAGGCCGCCGGCTCGACGGCCAGCGTGACGTGCGCGAACTGGACCTTGGTCCCGGACTGCCGCTCGAGGCGGAAGTCGGCCGTCGCCGGGGCGGTGATCGTCTCGCGGTAGGCGACCTGGGGCTTGCCGACGTTGGCCCTGACCCCGAATTCCCTCTGCATCCGATCGGTGATGATCTCCAGATGCAGCTCGCCCATCCCGCTGATGATCATCTGGCCGGTCTCGGGATCCACCTTCACCTGGAAGGTGGGGTCCTCGTCCGCCAGCCCCGCCAGCGCCTCGGTCATCTTGTCCTGATCGGCCTTCGTCTTGGGCTCGATCGCCACGAAGATGACCGGCTCCGGGAAACTCATCGCCTCGAGCAGGATCGGCCTCTCGATGGCGCTGAGCGTGTCTCCCGTGCGGATCTGCTTGAAGCCGGACACCGCCACGATGTCCCCGGTCCCGACTTCCTCCACCTCTTCACGCTTGTTGGCGTGCATCCGGTAGATCTTGCCGATCCGTTCCTTCCTGCCCGTGTTGGCGTTCAGGACGACCCCGCCCGCCTTGAGGACCCCGCTGTACACCCGGATGAAGGCCAGCCGGGACACGAAGGGATCCGTCACGATCTTGAAGGCGATGGCGCTGAACGGTTCGTCGTCGTCCACCGCCCGGGACTCGGTCTCGGTCCCGGCGCCGCCCTCGCCGTCCTGCACCCGCCACCCCCGCACCGGCGGCAGGTCGAGCGGCGAAGGCAGGAAATCCACCACGGCGTCGAGCAGCCTCTGCACGCCGTTGTTCTTGAACGCCGAGCCGCAGAGCACCGGCACCAGGTGCGCGCCCAGCGTGGCGCGCCGCAGTCCGGCCAGGAGTTCCTCGTCCGCGGGCTCCCGCTCCTCGAGGTAGCACTCCATCATCGGCTCGTCGACCTCGGCCACCGTCTCGACCAGCTTCGCGCGGGCCTGCCGCGCCGCCGGGAGCATCGCCGCCGGGATCTCCGCGTCCTCGAAGCTGGCGCCCAGGTCGGCCTGGTCGGGGTACCGCACCCGCATCGTCAGCAGGTCGATCACGCCCCGGAAGTCCTCGCCGCTTCCGTCCGGCAGCTGGATCGGCGCCGGCCGCGCCCCCAACCGCTCGACCATCATCCCCACGACCCGGTCGAAGTCCGCTCCCGGCCGGTCCATCTTGTTGACGAACGCGAGTCGCGGGACCCGATACTTGTCGGCCTGTCTCCAGACCGTCTCCGACTGGGGCTCCACGCCGCCGACCGCGCAGAAGACCGCCACGGCCCCGTCCAGGACCCGCAGGCTGCGTTCCACCTCCACGGTGAAATCGACGTGCCCCGGGGTGTCGATGATGTTGACGCGGTGGTCGCGCCAGGCGCAGGTGGTCGCGGCCGCCGTGATGGTGATGCCGCGTTCCTTCTCCTGCTCCATGAAGTCCATCTGGGTCGCCCCGTCGTGGACTTCGCCGGGGATGTGCACGCGCCCGGTGTAGTAGAGGATCCGCTCGGTCGTCGTCGTCTTGCCCGCATCGATGTGGGCCATGATGCCGATGTTGCGAACCTTCTGCAGAGTCACTCGGCGCGCCACGTTCACCCCATGATGCCCGGGCCGCAAGCATTCGACTCGCACAGTCGCCCCAAAGGGGCCTGTCCGTCGTCGACTGCCCAGGTCCCGCCTCCTGCGGCGACCGTACGGGCTATTCGTTCCTGTCGCTCCAGCTTTCCTAGCGAAGCGCCTTGTGAGCCTGAACGAGAGGGACCATTACCAACGGCAGTGGGCGAACGCCTTGTTCGCATCAGCCATACGGTGTGTGTCTTCGCGCTTCTTGATAGACGGTCCTTCGTTCTTGCTGGCCAGGACCAGCTCGGCAGCCAGCCGCTCGGCGAACGTGTGTTCGGGCCGGGTGCGGGCGAAGCTGATGATCCAGTGCATGGCGAGCATCTGGCGCCGGTCGGGGCGGACCTCGACGGGCACCTGGTACGTCGCGCCGCCGATGCGGCGGGACTTCACTTCCAGGCTGGGCTTGACGTTGCTCAGGGCGGCGCGGAAGACGTCCACGCCCTCCTGCCCCGTCTTCTCCTTGATCATGTCCATCGCCTCGTAGACCATCCGCTCGGCGACGCTGCGCTTGCCGTCGGACATCACGTAGTTGATGAACTTCGTCACGACGGCGTCCCCGTACCGGTGGTCCGGGGTGATGTGGCGTCGTTCGGGTCGTCTGCGCCTGGCCATGTTGCTGACTACTCCTTGGCGGGGCCCGCGGCCCCGCATCCGCCGACCCAGTGGGTCAGGACTTCACCTTGGGGCGCTTGGCGCCGTACTTCGAGCGGCCCTGGCGACGGGCCTCCACGCTGGAGGCGTCCTGGGTGCCGCGCACGATGTGGTAGCGGACGCCGGGCAGGTCCTTGACGCGACCGCCGCGCACCAGCACGATGCTGTGCTCCTGCAGGTTGTGGCCCTCGCCGCCGATGTAGGCGGTGACCTCGATGCCGTTGGTCAGGCGCACGCGGGCGATCTTGCGCAGGGCCGAGTTGGGCTTCTTGGGCGTCTGGGTGTAGACGCGGGTGCAGACGCCCTTTCGCTGGGGGCAACCCTGCAGCGCCGGGCTCTTGCTCTTGACGAGCACTTGCTGGCGGCCTTTGCGCACGAGCTGGTTGAGGGTCGGCAATTCTCATCTCCTCATCGCCGGTCGGGCGCCCTCGGGCGCATTTCCCGGGCAAAAACAGGGCCGCAGGGCACATCGCCCCTTTGGCACAGAACGCAAAGAGTATAGCCCGGCGGGAACTTTGTCAAGCGATCCCACAGGTTTTTCCCGCACTTGCGGGTGCCGGCGGGCGCTCCGGGCGGTCCCCGGGGCGCCCATCGGCGTTCCGGGCGCTCAGTCGAGCAGCAGGTCGACGGCCTCGGTGTCGTCGTCGGGCTCGTCGAACTCCTCAATCGGCTGCTGCGCAGCGAGTTCCAGGGCGTGGTGGGCGTCCTGGATGCGCCGGTCCTCGCCTTCGAACTCCGGGTCCTCCACGGCCAGGGACTTGTACTTGAGCTGGCCGGTGCCGGCCGAGATCAGGTGCCCCATGATCACGTTTTCCTTGAGGCTCCGCAGCTCGTCCCGCTTGCTCTTGGTCGCCGCGTCGGTCAGCACGCGGGTCGTCTCCTGGAAGCTCGCCGCGCTGATGAAGCTGTCGGTGCTCAGGCTGGCCTTGGTGATGCCCAGCAGCAGGGGCTCCGACGTCGCCGGCTCGAGCAGCGGCTCGCCGCGCTCCCGCAGCAGGAGGTTGCGGCGGACGAGGTCCTCGTTGGCGTCCTCGACCTCCTGGCGCAGCACCTGCTCGCCCTCGAGGTAGTCGGTGTCGCCCGGGGCCAGGATGACGACCTTCTGCAGCATGCGCGAGACCACGACCTCGATGTGCTTGTCGTTGATCTTCACGCCCTGGAGCCGGTAGACCTCCTGGATGGCGTTGACCAGGTAGGTCTGCACCTCCTTGACGCCCTTGACCGCCAGGATGTCCATGGGGTTGATCGGCCCCTCGGTCAGGCGGTCGCCGGCCAGCACGCGCTCGCCCTCGTAGGTGCGGACGTGCTTGCCGTGCGGGATCAGGTACTCGCGCTCCTCCTCGCCCTCGCCGGCGACGACGATGCGGCGCAGGCCGCGCGTGGTGCCCTTGAACTGGACCGTGCCGTCGATCTCGGTGACCACGGCGCAGTCGCGGGGCCGCCGGGCCTCGAACAGCTCGGCAACGCGGGGCAGGCCGCCCGTGATGTCGCCGGTCTGGGAGACCTCGCGGGGGATCTTGACCAGCTTGTCGCCGATCTTGACCTCCTGCCCATCTTCGGCCAGCAGGAAGGCGCCGGTGGGCAGGATGTACTCCGCGAGCTTCTTGCCGGTCTTCGCCGACACGATGCGGATCGTCGGGTGCAGCGACTTGTCCTGGGGCTCCTTGATGACCGGCTGCTTCATGCGGGTCTTCTCGTCCAGCTCCACGGCCAGCGACTGCCCGTCGATGATGTCCACGTAGGACACGACGCCGACCTTCTCCGACAGGATGAAGTCCGAGTAGGGGTCCCACTCGAAGAGCGCCTCGCCCTGCTTGACCTTCTGGCCGTCCTTGACCAGGACCTTGGCGCCGTAGGGCAGCGTCATGTGGCTGCGCGTCACGCCGGAGTCCAGGACCAGGTTCATCTCGCCCTTGCGGCTGATGGCGATGCGGTCGCCGTCGGCATCGACCACGAGCTCGCAGTTGACGAACACGATCTTGCCGTTGGCCGCCGCGGTCTTGATGTTCTGCTCGGCGATGCGCGAGGCGGTGCCGCCGATGTGGAAGGTCCGCAGCGTGAGCTGCGTGCCGGGCTCGCCGATCGACTGGGCCGCCATGACGCCCACGGGCTCGCCGATGTCGACCAGCTGGTTCTCGGCCAGGTTGTGGCCGTAGCAGAGGGCGCAGACGCCCCGCTTGGCGCGGCAGGTCAGGATCGAGCGGATCTTCAGGTTCTCGACGCCCGCCTCCTCGATGCGCTCGGACATCTCGGCCGAGAGCAGCTCGCCGGCCTCGCAGATGAAGTCGCCCTTCTCGTCGACGATGTCCTCGGCCACGGTGCGGCCCACGATGCGGTCGCGCAGCGGCTCGATCGTCTTCTCGCCCTCCTTCAGGGCCGAGATCTCGATCCCCAGCAGCGTGCCGCAGTCGTGCTCGGCGATGACGATGTCCTGGGACACGTCGACCAGGCGGCGGGTCAGGTAGCCGGCGTCGGCCGTCTTGAGCGCCGTGTCGGCGAGGCCCTTGCGCGCGCCGTGCGTGGAGATGAAGTACTCCAGCACCGACAGCCCCTCGCGGAAGTTCGAGATGATGGGCTGCTCGATGATCTCGCCGAAACCGCCCGTCACCTTCTTCTGGGGCTTGGCCATCAGGCCGCGCATGCCGGCCAGCTGCTTGATCTGGTCGGCGGAACCGCGGGCGCCGGAGGCGTTCATCATGTAGACCGGGTTGAAGCCCTGGTCGTCGTTCTTCAGGTTGTCGAACATGCGGTCGCGGACCTCGTCGGACACCTGGGTCCAGAGGTCGATGACCTTGTTGTAGCGCTCGCGGTTGGTGATGATGCCCTTGCGGTGCTGGCTGACGATCTCGTCGACGCGCCGCTGGGCCGCGGCGATGATCTCCTTCTTGGCGTCGGGGATCAGGATGTCGTCGATGCCGATCGTGATGCCCGCCTCGGTCGCGTGGTGGAAGCCCAGCTG
>JAURXS010000400.1 GCA_030654305.1 bacterium
GCAGCGCATGGCGGGCAGGTCCGGGGGCGCGCAGACGATCCCGTCGCAGCCGGCTTCCCAGGCGAGGCGCGCCAGGCGCACGACGCGCTCGGCCGGGGTGCCGCCGCCGGGGGCCGCCTCTTCGAGCTCCTCCGCGTCCAGGCTCGTCAGCACGGTGACGGCGAGCAGCGCCGGGCGGCGGCCGCCCGCGGCGCCGGCCTGCGCGGCCGCGACCGCGGCTTCCAGCATGCGCCTGCCGCCGTCGGCGTGCAGGGTGAGCAGGCTCACGTCCAGCGCGCAGGCGGCGCGGACCGCGCCGGCGACGGTGTTGGGGATGTCCTTGAGCTTGAGGTCCAGGAAGACGTCGCGGCCGGCGGCGCGCAGGTCGGCGACGACGGCCGGCCCCGCCGCGGTGAACAGTTCCAGGCCCACCTTGACCAGGCGGCCGCGGGGGCCGAGAGCGGCGGCGAGGCGCAGGGCCCCGTCGCGGTCGGCGACGTCCAGGGCGGTGATGACGCGCTCGACAACGGGGGCGCCGCGCAGGGACGCCAGCAACTGTTCGCGGTTCATGGCCGGATGTCCTCGGTCGCGGGACGGCGGCGGGGGGGCGATTTGCCTTGCCCGCTCCAGACCGTTAGTCTATACCCTTCTACCAGCCGCCAGGGCCGATTGCAACGTGAAAACAGCCCGCCGACGCGCGGGGGAGGGCACCCGTGCTGGACCGGAAATTCCTGCGCGAGAACCGGGATCTGGTGACCGCCGCCGTGGCCGCGAAGCGCGACGCGGTGGACGTCGACGCCTACTACCGCGCCGACGGGGAGCGCCGGGCCTGCCTGCAGGAGTACGAGGAGCTGCAGGCCGAGGCCAACCGCGCCAACAAGGCCATCGCCGCCGGCCGCAAGTCCGGCGCCGACACCGGCGCGGACATCGCGCGGATGAAGGAGATCTCCGCCCGCCTCAAGGACCTCAAGCAGCAGGCCGACGCCGCCGAGGCCGCCGCCGAGACGCTCTACCTCCGGCTGCCCAACGTGCCGCACGCGAGCGTGCGCACCGGCGGCGAGGAGGACAACACCGTGGTGCGCGCGTGGGGCGAGGTCGTCGAGCCCGCCTTCGCGGCGAAGCCCCACTGGGACCTCGGCGCCGCGCTCGGCATCATGGACCTCGAAGCCGCGGCCCGCATGTCCGGCTCGGGCTTCACCCTGCTCACCGGCCAGGGCGCCCGGCTCGAGCGGGCCCTGATCAACTTCATGATCGACGTGCACCTCGAGCAGGGCTACGTCGAGGTCAACGCGCCCTACCTCGTCAACCGCGAGGCGATGACCGGCACCGGCCAGCTGCCCAAGATGGAAGAGGACATGTACGCCTGCCCGCTCGACGGGCTGTACCTGATCCCCACGGCCGAGGTCTCGGTCACCAACATGCACCGCCAGTCGACGCTGGACTGGGAGCGACTGCCCCTGAAGTACGTGGCCTTCTCGCCCTGCTTCCGGCGCGAGGCCGGCGCGGCCGGCAAGGACACCCGCGGGCTGCTGCGCGTCCACCAGTTCCACAAGGTGGAGATGGTGCAGTTCGTGCGGCCCGGCACGTCCTACGAGACCCTCGAGACCCTGACCGACGACGCCGAGGAGATCCTGCGCCGGCTGGGGCTGCCCTACCGCGTCGTGGCGCTGGCCTCGGGCGACCTGAGCTTCGCGGCCGCCAAGTGCTACGACCTGGAGGCGTGGGCCGCGGGCGTCGGCAAGTGGCTCGAGGTCTCGAGCTGCAGCAACTTCGAGGACTTCCAGGCCCGCCGCGCCGGCATCCGCGTCAAGGGGCCCGACGGCGCCGTCTTCGTCCACACCCTCAACGGCTCCGGCCTCGCCCTGCCCCGCGTGCTGGTCGCGATCCTCGAGAACTACCAGACCCCCGACGGGCGCGTCCGCGTGCCCGAGGTCCTACGCCCCTACATGGGCGGCCTCGAACACATCGGGTAGGGGAGGCGGCATGGCCTGGTGGCCCGGGACATTGCGGTTCCTGCGCAGGCGCCGGGTCTTCACCGCCTACGTGCTGGCCGGGAGCCTGGCGATCCTGATGATCGTCGGCTGGGGGGCGTACCGCCTCGCCGGCCGCGTGGAGCAGCAGGCGCAGCTCTCGACCTGGCTGCTGTCGCACTTCGCCAGCGTCCACCTCGGCCAGGGGGAGGGCGGCGGGCTGCAGGAGGTCCTGACCCGCTCGCGCGAGCTGGACGTGCCCTTCATCGTGACCGACAACCAGGACCGGCCGCTGCTGTGGAACTCGCCGGTCGTGGGCATCCCGATGCCGGAATCGCTGGAGGCGCTGGCGCGCACCGACCCCGCCGGCGGCAACGGCGGCGACATCGACCGGATCCTGGCCCTGGTGCGCGAGTACGACGCGCGCAACGAGCCGTTCGCCATCACGGACCCGCGCACCGGCCAGCGCGTGATGACGCTGCACTACGGCGCCTCGGCCCTCGGCCGCCAGATCCGCTGGCTGCCCTACGCCGAGCTGGCGCTGCTGGCGGTCTTCTTCCTGCTGATCGTCTGGGCCTTGAGCCTGCAGCGCGAGGGCCACGAGCAGAAGCTCTTCGCCGGCATGGCCAAGGAGACGGCCCACCAGCTCGGCACGCCCATCACTTCGATCATGGGTTGGCTGGAGATCCTGCGCGACCGCCGGCCCGACGACATCGTCGAGGAGCTGGGCCGCGACGTGGCCCGCCTGGGCAAGGTGTCCGAGCGCTTCAGCCAGATCGGGTCGCGGCCCCAGCTCGGGGACACCGACCTCGCGGCGACCGTCGAGACGACCGTCGCCTACTTCCGCCGCCGGCTGCCCCACCTGGGCGGCAGCGTCGCGATCACCGTCGAGGACCGCCACGCCCGCGGCTGCCGGTTCAACCGCGACCTGCTGGAGTGGGTGCTCGAGAACCTGATCAAGAACGGCATCGACGCGATGAAGGACGGCGTGGGCGAGATCGTGCTGTCCCTGGACGACGGCCCCGACGGTGCGGTCCAGCTGCGGGTCCGGGACACCGGCTGCGGCATCGCCCCCCAGCACCGGAACCGCATCTTCGAGGCCGGGTATACCACCAAGAGCCGCGGTTGGGGGATGGGGCTGGCCCTGGTCCGGCGCATCGTCGTGCAGTACCACGGCGGGCGCATCCAGATCGAGGAGACGGGCGCGGGGGGGACCACCTTCCTGATCACGCTGCCGGGAGAGGAGCCTTTTGTCGCCGTATAGGATCCTGTGGGTCGACGACCAGATCGAGGAGCTGCGCTCCCACGTCGTGTACCTGACCGAGAAGGGCTACCAGGTGGACGGCGTCAACAACGGGCGCGACGCCGTCGCCATGCTGGCCGGCGCGCGCTACGACGCGGTGCTGCTGGACGAGATGATGCCGGGCATGGGCGGCCTCGAGACGCTGGTCGAGATCAAGAAGGTGCGCGAGAGCGTGCCGGTGATCATGATCACCAAGAGCGAGGAGGAGGACCTGATGCGGCGCGCCATCGGCAGCCGCATCGACGACTACCTGGTCAAGCCGGTCTCCCCGCTGCAGATCGTCTCGGCGCTCAAGCGGCTGCTCGAGGGGCGCCGCATCCTGGGCGAGCAGGTCAACCGCGACTACCTCGCCCACTACGGCACGGTCGGCGGCCGCCTAGCCCGCGCCGCCGCGCCCGGCGACTGGGAGTCGCTCTACGCCGACATGGTGGGCTGGGCGCTGGACCTCTACGCCTACAGCGACCACGGCCTGCTGCAGGTCCACGACGAGCAGCTCGCCGAGTGCAACCGCGCCTTCGCGCGCTTCGTCCGCGAGAACTACGCGCGGTGGGTCGGCGGCGCCGCCGACGCGCCGCTGATGTGCCCCGACCTCTTCCGCACCTGGGTGGCGCCGGAGATCGAGACCGGCCGCCAGGTGTACTGGATCGTCATCGACTGCATGCGGCTGGACCAGTGGCGCCACATCGAGGACCTGCTGGAGCCCTACTACCACCTCGAGCGCCGGCAGTACTGGTCGATCCTGCCCTCGGCGACGCCGTTCGCGCGCAACGCCCTGTTCGCGGGGCTCTACCCCCGCGAGATCGCCGCGCGCTACCCGGACTGGTGGCGCGGCTCCAGCCAGCAGCAGCACTCCAAGAACGCCCACGAGGAGGAGCTGCTCGGCGAGCAGCTGCGCCGCCTGGGCTCCGCCGCCGCCACGAGCTACAAGTACTACAAGGTGTTCGACGCCCGCGACAGCGACGACCTGCGCAAGCACCTCGGCTCGCTCGACGGCGTGCGCCTGGTGGCCGCCGTCTACAACTTCCTGGACATCATGGCCCACGGCCGCTCCCAGTCCTCCATCCTCAAGGAGCTGGCGCCGGACGTGGCGGCCTTCCGCTCGCTGATGCGCAGCTGGTTCGAACACTCCACGCTCTACGAGGTGCTGAAGCTGCTGGCGCGCCGGAACGTCACGGTCTTCATCACCACCGACCACGGCTCGACGAACTGCACGCGGGCCACCACGGTCAAGGGCAACCGCGACACGAGCTCCAACGTGCGCTACAAGTACGGCGACAACCTGGGCGTGGACGAGAAGGCGGTCTTCCTGATCAAGGACCCGGAAGCCTGCATGCTGCCGCGCCAGTCGACCATCGAGAACTACGCGATCACGACCGAGAACGACTACCTGGTCTACCCGACCAACTTCCACGAGTACGAGCGCCTGTACCGCGGCAGCTTCCAGCACGGAGGCATCAGCCTCGAGGAGCTGATCATCCCGTTCGCGGTCCTGCGGCCGCGCTAGGAGGCGGGGCATGGAACACGTCCTGCCGGATCCCCGGGGGTTCCCGGTCGCGGTGCGGACCGGGTCGCCGGCGGCGACCGCGGCGCTGGGCGAGCGGGCGGCTGGCCTGCTGCGCGGCGGCGAGGCGCTGCTGCTCTGGGGCCCGCTCGGCGCCGGCAAGACGACCTTCGCGCAGGGGCTCTGCCGCGGCCTGGGCATCGACGACGAAGTGACCTCGCCCACCTTCGCCCTGGCCAACCGGCTCGAGGGCCGTCTCGTCGTCCACCACCTCGACTGCTACCGCCTCGGACCCGGCGACGACCTGCACGACGTCGGCCTGGACGCGATCCTGGACGAGGTCGAATCCGGGGCGGCCGTCCTGCTCGCCGAATGGCCCGACCCGCTGGTGCCCTGGCTGCGCGGGCGGATCGAGCTGCTGGCCGTGCCGGGGGAGGCGCCGGAGTCGCGCGTCTGGCGGCTGCGCGGCGTGCCGAAACTGCCGGCGGACTGGGCCGCGCTGGCGGCGGGGGGCGACGACTGATGCTGTGCCTGGCCCTGGACACCTCCACGCCCTCGGGCCGCTTCGCGCTGGCGGAGCGCGGCCGCCTGGTCGGCTACCACCCGCGCAACGTGACCGGCAGCTACGCCAACGCGCTGCTCGCGGCCGTCGACACGCTGCTGGCGGAGTCCGGGCGCGACCGTGCCGAACTGGGAGCCATCGGCGTCTGCCGCGGCCCCGGCAGCTTCACCGGCGTGCGCATCGGCGTGGCGACCGCCAAGTCCCTGGCCTTCGCCCTGGGCCTGCCCCTGCACGCCGTCACCACCCTGGAGGCGATGGCCGCCGCCATGCTGGCCGAGCGGCCGGACCGGGACTGGGCCGTGCCCGCGCTCGACGCGCGCCGCGGCGAGGTGTTCGCCGGCGTCTACCGCCGCGACGGCGACTGGGTCCGCGTCGTCGCCGAGGCCTGCGCGCTGACCGCCGACGGCTGGTGGGCGCGGGTGCTGGCGGTCGTGGACGACCCGGAGTCGCCGGTCTACGCCGGCAGCGGCGCCGCCCCGCTGCTGGGCGAAGGGCCCGACCTGCGCCCCGAACTCGCGGCCCGCGGCGAGCCCGGCCTGCGCTGCTGGAGCGCCGCGCACCCGCCCACGGCCAAGGCGCTCGCCCTGGCCATGGCGTCGCCGACGCCCCGCCTCGGGACCACCAGTCCCCACTCGCTGACGCCGCTCTACCTGCGCGCCTCGGACGCCGAGATGCTGCGCGGTCTCGACCTCACGCCCGCCGCCCCGCCGCGCACGCCGCCCGGCGGCGACGGCCCCGCGCCCTCATGAACGGCGGCGACGAGATCCTGCTGCGGGAGGGCGTCCCGGCCGACCTGCACGCGATCGCGCGGCTGGAGCGCGCCAGCTTCTCCGATCCCTGGCCCCGCGAGGCCCTGCTCGCCGAGCTGCAGGTCGACCGCCTGCGGCGGCCGCTGGTCGCCGAGAACGACGGCACCGTGGTGGGCTTCCTGATGGCCTGGTCGGTCGCCGACGAGCTGCACATCATCAACCTCGCGGTGGACGAGGCCTGGCGCCGCCGGAGCATCGGCACGCGGCTGCTGGAGGCCGCGATCGAGGCCGGCCGCGAGGAGGGCAGCGTGCTCGTGACGCTCGAGGTGCGCGCGGGGAACCTGCCGGCCCGCTCCTTCTACCAGCGGCACGGGTTCCTGGAGGCCGGCCTGAGGCGGCGCTACTACCGGGACGGCGAGGACGCCGTGATCATGACGCGCCAGCTGTAGGCCGTGACGCGGCCCGGTGTTACGTCGGTCCGGCTTTTCCGCCTTGTCGCTGCCGGGGACAGACGTTAACCTGGACTGCCCGCCGTGGGGAATCCGCGCACCGAGGAGGCCGCCGTGTCTTGGATCGACCAGGCGAAGAAGGGCATCAAGGCCATCACGGCCGAGAAGAAGGAGATCCCGGACAACCTGTGGAGCAAGTGCCCGGCCTGCGCCGACGTGCTCTACCACCGCGAGCTGGCGCGCAACCTCTGGGTCTGCGGCAACTGCAACCACCACCTGCGCCTGACCACCGAACAGTACCGGGACCTGCTCTGCGACCCCGGCACCTGGCGGGAGACCCACACCGGCATCATCTCGATGGACCCCCTGGGGTTCAAGGATTCCAAGAGCTACGAGGAGCGGATCAAGGCCACGCTGAAGAAGACGGGCCGCGAGGACGCCATCGTGGTGGGCGGCGCCGAGATCGACGGCCTGCCGGTCCAGCTCGGCATCATGGACTTCGAGTTCATGGGCGGCAGCATGGGCTCGGTGGTCGGCGAGAAGATCGCCCGCATGCTCCTGGACGCGGTGCGCGAGCGGCAGGCCGCGATCATCGTCTCGCGTTCCGGCGGCGCCCGCATGCAGGAGTCCCTGCTGTCGCTGATGCAGATGGCCAAGACCAGCGCCGTGCTCTCCCGGCTGCGCGAAGAGGGCGTCCCGTTCGTCTCGATCCTGACCAACCCGACCACCGGCGGCGTCACCGCCAGCTACGCCTCGCTCGGGGACGTGAACATCGCGGAGCCGAAGGCGCTGATCGGCTTCGCCGGCCCCCGCGTGATCCAGCAGACCATCAACAGCGAGCTGCCCGAGGGCTTCCAGTCCTCCGAGTTCCTGCTCGAGCACGGCATGATCGACATGATCGTGCCGCGCAAGGAGCTCCGGCCCCGCCTGGCCGCGGTGCTGCACTGGTTCGTCGACGGCCGCGACGTCTCGGTCCCGCGCGCCGGCCTCGGTTGACGCCGTGCCGCCGCTTCCCGAGCCGACGCGCGACGGCGTGACCCATCCCGGCGAGCCCGGGATCGGGCCGGACCTCGCGCCGCCGTTCGCCCCCGACAGCGAGACGACCCGCTGGCTGTTCGATCTGAACCGGCTGGGCATCCGTCCCGGCCTGCGCCGCATCCGCGGCCTGCTCGACGAGCTCGGCCGGCCCGAACAGGGCATGATCTCGCTCGTGGTGGCCGGCACGAACGGCAAGGGCAGCACGACGCGCCTGCTCGCGCGCCTGCTGCAGGAGGCGGGCTACCGCACGGCCTGCTACACCAGCCCCCACCTGCTCTCGATGTACGAGCGGCTCGAGATCGACGGCGAACCCGTCGAGCGCGGGCACTTCCGCGGGCTCGTCGAGGGTCTGCGACCCGCGGTCGAGCGCCACGAGGCGAGCTGGTTCGAGACCCTGACGGCGGCCTCGCTGGCCGCGGCGCGCGACCGCGGCGTGGAGGTCTTCTGCTGCGAGGCGGGCCTCGGCGGCCGGCTCGACGCCAGCAACGCGCTGCCGGCCGCGGCTATCCTGCTGACCGGCGTGTCGCTGGACCACCAGGCGATCCTGGGCGAGACGGTCGAGGCCATCGCCGACGAGAAGCTCGGACTGCTCAAGCCCGGCGTGCCGCTGTTCTGTTCCATCGCCGAGGGGCTCAAGGCCCGGGCCTTCGCCGCCGCCGTGGCCGCCGGCAGCCCGGCCCACTTCCTGGACGAGCTGACGCGCATCGAGGTCGGCGACGAGGGCTGGGACCTCGTGACGCGGCGCGCCGCGTACCGCGGGCTGCCGCCCTACGCCGCGCCCGCGATGCGGCGCAACGCCGCCCTGGCGCTGCTCGCGTTGGAGGAGCTGGCCGTCGCCGGCGTCGTGCGCTCCGCGCCCGATCCCGCCGGCGCGCTGTCCCGCGCCTTCCTGCCGGGCCGTTTCCAGCGTGTCCTGAGCGGACCGGACTGGATCCTGGACACCGCCCACAACGCCGAGGCGCTGGCCGTGTCGCTGGAAGCCTTCCGCGAGCGCCCCTGCGCGGGACGCCGCCTGGTCCTGTTCGGCGGCATGGTCGACAAGGACCCCGGCGACGAGGCCGGCCGGCTGCTCGCGGGCATGGACCGGATCGTGCTGGCCCCGGTGTCGCTGCCCCGTTCCCGGAACCCGGAGCAGCTGAAATCGTTGATGGACCGCTGGGGCCTCGCTGCGCATCATGGCGCCGTCGTGCTGGACGGGGTGGCGGCGGCGGTCGACGAGCTGGCGACGGCGGCGCCCGGCGACGCCGTCCTGGTCTGCGGCTCCTGCTTCCTGGTGGCCGAGACCCTGCACGAGCTGGGGTTCCGCTCCCTCGCCGAGACCCGAACGCCGCGCGACGCGGCCGCGACGCTGGCCGCCCGCGCGGAAGGACGCCCATGAACCGTTCGCTGATCCTCGGCGCCGACGTCGGCGGGACGTACGTCAAGTACGCCCTGGGCGACGGCGACGAGCCGGGGCGCTGGACGGGCGAGGTGCCCAGCGACCCCGCGTCGCCCGCGATCACGTTCGGGCGGCTGGCCGCGCGCGTCGCGGAACTGCTGCCGCCCGACGCCGGGATCGGCGCCGCGGGGCTGGCCTGCGCCGGCATCGTCGACGTGCGGACCGGCCGGCTGGGCCGGACCCCCAACCTGCCGGGCTGGGAGGGCGCCGATCTCGCCGGTCTGATGGGGGTCGCGTTCCCCGGCGCCGCGATCGCGCTGACCAACGACGTCAACGCCGCGCTGGCCGGCGAGGCCCGTCTCGGCGCGGGCAAGGACGGTGGCGAGAGGGAAGGTGGCGAGCGGGGCGGCGGCGATCTGGTCATGCTCGCCCTGGGAACCGGCGTCGGCGGCGCCGTGATGATCGAGGGGCGCCTGCTGGTCGGTCACCGTTTCGGCGCCGGCGAGATCGGGCACATGATCCTCGACGCCGCGGGACCCCTCTGCAACTGCGGCAACCGGGGCTGCCTCGAGGCCTACGCCGGTTCGCGGGGCCTGCTGGCCGCCGCGCGCCGCCGCGCCGCGGCGCCGGACTGCTCGCCGGGACTGCGCGCGCTGGTCGCGGAACGCGGCGGGGAGCTGACCACGCGGGACCTCGCCGAATTGGCCACCGCCTCAGACTTGGCCGCTGCCGCGCTGTTCCGCGAGGCCGGCGAGCGACTCGGCCAGGCCGTGGGCAACCTGCTGAACGTGCTGGATCCCGACCTCGTGATCATCGGCGGCGGCGTGGCCGCGGCCGGCGAACTGCTGCTGGGCCCCTGCCGGGAGACGGCCGCGCGGATCGTCCTGTGCGAGGCGGCCCGGTCCACGCCGATCGTGCCGGCCAGGCTGGGCTCGTCCGCGGCCGCCTTCGGCGCGGCGCACCTCGCCGCAACTCACCTCGCCGCAATTCGCCTTGCAGCAGAGGCCCGGGAGCGGTCGTGACCTGCGCGCGGCGCGGGCCCCTCCTGCTGGCGGCCGCCCTGCTGGGGCTGGCGGCGGCCGCGGCCACGCCGGCGGCGACCACATCGTCCACACCGCCGTCATCGGCAGCGGCCGCATCGTCTGCGCCGCCGCCGGCGGCGGCGACCCGCACCCGCGCCGTCCGGCTGGTGGACCGGGTCGAGGGCGGGCGGACCGTCACCCACCTGACCGGCGGCGTGCTGATCGAGCGCGACTCCCTGACCGTGGCCAGCGATTCGGCCCTGTTCTACCGCGACGAGCAGCGCTACGACTTCTTCGGCGGCGTGCGCCTGACGCGCGGGCGCGCCGTGCTGACCTGCGACGAGGCGACCTACGACGGCGGCCTGCGCGCCGCCGACTTCCGGGGCCGCGTGCAGCTGGTCGACGGCGACGTCACGGCCACCTCGACGCGCGGTGAGCTGCGCGACGACGGCGCCCTGCTGCGCCTGATCGGCGACGCGCGCCTGGTCGACCCCGGCTACGTCGTCTTCGGCGACACCATCGTGCGCCGTGACGACGGCGGGCGCGGCGAGGCGACCGGCGCGGTGCGGATCGTCGACCCCGGCAAGCAGAGCCTGGTGACGGGCGGCCGCGCCGTCTTCGACCGCGCCGACAGCGTGGTCGTGGTCGACCGCGCCCCGCACCTGACCACGCGCGAGCAGGGCGGCGACCCCCTGGACGCCGACGCGCGCGTGATGACCTTCCACCGGGCCGAGAACCGGGTCGTGATGGTGGGCGACGTGGCGATCCGGCAGGGGCGGACCCGCGCCCACGCCGACACGGCGCACGTCCAGGGGCGCGAGCACGTCCTGCTGCGCGGCTCGCCGCGCGTCGAGGACGGCGACGGCAGCACGATGACGGCCGACGGCATCGAGTTCTTCTACCGGGACGGCGAGCTGGAGCGCGTCCTGCTGGAGGGGACCGCGCGCGTGGAGGACGAGGGGCCCGCCGCCCTGGCCGAGCAGTACCGCGGCCTGCCGGCGCGCAACGAGCTGACCGGCGACGTCGTCAACATCCACTTCGCGGACGGCGAACCCCACACCTCGGTCGTCGTCGGCAAGGCGCGCAGCATCTACGTGCCGGAGGCGGACCGCGAGGAGATCGCCTGCAACGACGTCGCGGGGGACACCATCCTGCTCGCCTTCCGCGACCGCAAGGTCGAGCGGGTCGACGTGCGCGGGAGCATGAGCGGCCGCTACGCCTTCGTGCGCCTGGCCGAGCTGGACGACCTGGCCGGCCGCGCGACCGCCGTCCTGGACAGCCTGGCCCCGGGCGGCCTCGACTCCCTGCTCGCGGCGCTGCCGGACAGCCTGCGCGCGGGGGCGTCGGCGGACTCGCTGCTGGCGGCGGCCCTCGCCGCGGCCGCCGG
>JAURXS010000401.1 GCA_030654305.1 bacterium
GGTTACCTGCATCTGGATCGTCTACGAGGCCGTGCAGCGGCTGTTCTTCAGGAAGGTGGAGATCGAGGCTTCCTGGTGGGCCTTCGGCGTGATGCTGTTCTCGATCGTCGTGGACGTGAACCGCTCGCGCATGCTGCAGCGGGCGGCCCGCAAGCACGGCAGCCAGGCGCTCGAGGCCGACGCGCTGCACTTCGCGACCGACGTGTGGAGCTCGTCCGTGGTGCTCGTCGGGCTGGGACTGGTGTGGCTCGGCGGACGCCTGGGTCCCGCGTGGGGCTGGCTGGCGCAGGCCGACGCCCTGGCGGCGCTGGGCGTGGCGGTCATCGTGGTCGGGGTCAGCGTGCGGCTGGGCCGGCGCGCCGTGGCGGCCCTGCTGGACGAGGCGCCGCCGGGGTTGACGGCGGCGGTCGCCGCCGCGGTCGTCGACGTGCCGGGCGTGCAGGCGGTCGGGCCGGTGCGCGTGCGCGCGAGCGGGGCCGAGACCTTCGTCGACCTGACCGTGGACGTCGCGCGCAGCGCCTCGCTCGAGGAGGCGCACGCCGTCGCCGTCGCGGTCGAGGCGAGGGTGCGGACCGTGGCGCCGCGCTGCGACGTGGTGGTCCACGTCGATCCCGTGAAGAACCGCGACGAGAGCCTGCCGCGCACCGTGTCGGCCGTGGCCGCCCGGCTCGGCCTGCGCACCCACGGCGTGCACTCCCACGAGGTGCGCGGCCGCTACTACCTGGACCTGCACGTCGAGATGCCCGAGCACCACACCCTGGCCGAGGCCCACGCCGCGGTCGACCGCTTCGAGGCGGCCGTGCGCGCCGAGCTGCCCCACGTGCAGGACATCCGCAGCCACCTGGAGCCGTTCGCGGTGCCGGTGGACGAGCCCGCGCCCCTGACCGCCGCCGCGGAGTCCGACCTCGTCGCGCGGATCGGTGCGGCGGCCGCAGAGGTCTTCGGCTACGGGCGCTGCCGCGTCGACCGCCTCCACGCGGCGCCCTGCGGCATCGACGCCGTGCTGACCTGCCGGGCCGACCCGCACCTGACGGTGGGCGAGGCCCACCAACTGGCGCACGCGGCCGAGGTCTGCTTGCGCTCGCAGGTGGCGGGGATCGGCCAGGTGCTCATCCACGTGGAGCCGGAGGGCCGGACGGAGCAACCGCTCTAGCGCGCCCGCCGCTTCTCCCCGATGACCAGCGTCGTCTGGTTGGGGCAATCGCACACCGTGTACTCGGCGGGGGGGATGGTGTAGACGCGCCGCTCCTCGAAGCCGTCCATCAGGTTCGTCGCCGACCACGTCGCGGGGAAGACGGCGATCCAGTCCATCCGCTGGTACAGCTCGTTGAGCGTGGTGCGGCCGAAGGCGCGGCCGTGCAGGTTCAGGCCGATCAGGTCCAGGACGCGGCGGTCGGAGAAGTAGCGCAGCGCGCCGGCGTCGTTCACGCCGACGACGGCGTCGGGGGGCGTGACGCTGCGCAGCCACTGCGCGGGCTGGATGTTCATGCGCGCGATCGCGGCGCCGTCGGATTCCAGGCGGGAGCGGCGCTCGCCCCAGGCGCCGAGGCAGCCGGCCAGCGCGGAGAACAGCAGCACGCCGCCCAGGACCAGGCCCGTGGCGCGGCGCCGGTCGGGCAGCAGCCCGGGCACGCACGCGATCGCGGCGCCGAAGCCCGCGCCCGCCGCCGCGGTCAGGGCCAGGGCCGGCGGGTCGGCCCAGCGGGTCCAGTAGTAGCCGGACAGGCCGATCTGGCGGCCCGCGACCACGGCCAGCAGGTAGGCGACCGGCGCCAGCAGCAGCGACAGGGCGGCGACGTCGCCCGCGCGGCTGCGGCGCCGCGCCAGCAGCACGGCCAGGGCCGCGGCCCCGATCAGCAGGGCGGACGCCGTCAGCGGGCCGTTCTGCGCGAGCAGCTCCCAGGCCAGTCGCAGCTGGTCGGGGCCCAGGCCGAAGCCGGCGGACTTCACGTAGAAGGTAGCCGGCAGGGGCCGGCCCGTCGCGACCAGGCAGAACAGCGCCCACAGCGCGGCCGGCAGCAGGGCCAGGCCGAGGTCGCGCGCGAACCGCCGCCGGCCGCCGCAGTCCACCCACCCCAGCACCAGCACCGGGAAGGCGATCAGCGGCGCCGCGACCGCCATCTCGGGCCGCGCCGTCACCCCCAGGCCCAGCAGCAGCAGCCCCGCCATGCGGCGGCCGGCGACCAGCGCCGCGGTCCCGCCCAGCCACAGCGCGAGCGTCAGCGGCGTCTCCATCCCCGACATGGCGGCGAAGGCCAGCCGCGGGTCCGCCGCCAGCACGCAGGCCGCGACGATGCCGGCCGCGCGCGAGCCGGTCAGCGCCCGGGTCAGCGCCGCGAGCGCGAATAGGGCGGCCAGGGCCGCCAGCAGGCCGATCGCCTTGACGGCCAGCACGACGGCGTCGTCGCCGGCGAACTGCAGCGCGTGGGCCGGCGAGCTGACGATGGCCCACAGCGGGCTCGTGGCGCCGGACTCCTGCTGGCCGGGGTTGTAGGCGAAGCCCTGCAGGTGGGCGAAGGAACGGGAGTAGACGCGGTGGATCCAGGCGTCGTCCAGCGGGAAGCCGGTGCGGGCGTGCGGGCCGCCGCCCAGCAGCCAGGCGGCGCCGGCGAGCAGGACGATCACCGGCAGCAGATCGAGCGGGCGCGGCCTGGCCATGGGGGAATCCTTCCTGCTTCGAACCCCCGGAACCATAGGGGAACGCGGGTTCCGCGTCCAGTCGCGCGATCGCATGCAACCGCGTCCCGACGGCGTGCGTCTTGGCAGGGTACGGGCGGCCGGGCGGGCCGCGCTCCCCGACGAAAGGCACGGCGATGACGCGCAAGCGGATGGCGATCGGTGCGGCGGCCCTGTTGACCCTCGCGGTCGCGGGCGTGTTCCTGTGGCAGGGCGGCAAGCTGCCCTTCGGCACTTCGAAGGCCGTGGCCGGCGCCGACACCACGCAAGGGGGGAAGGACGACCCCGAGGACGTGGCGGTGCCCGTGGAGCTGGCGTCCGCCTCGCGCCGCGCCATCGCGGCCTACTACCGTTCGGCCTCGACCGTGGAGGCGGACCGCCAGGTGGAGCTCGTGACGCGCGTCGGCGGCCGCGTCCACGCGCTGTCCGCCGAGGAGGGGGACTGGGTCGCCCAGGGCGCCGTGCTGGCCGAGCTGGAGAACGAGCGCGAGAAGGTGCAGCTGCGCCAGGCCGAGCTGAAGCTGGAGGACCAGCGCCGCCAGCTCGAGCGCAACCGCGCCATGATGGACCAGAAGCTGATCAGCGACCAGGAGTTCGACGTCGTGCGCGGCGCCCACGAGCTGGCCGAGACCGAGCGCGACCTGGCCCGCATCGCCCTGGAGGAGACGCGCCTGCGCGCGCCCTTCGCCGGGCAGATCACGCAGCGCCGCATCGTGGCGGGGCAGCAGGTGGCCGCCGGGGAGGCGATGGTCACCCTGGCCGACTTCTCGCCCCTGCGCGTGCGCGTCCACCTGCCCGAGGCGATCGCGCGCAAGGTGTCGGCGGGGCAGCGCGTGCTGGTCACGCCGGACGCCGAGGGGGCCGACCTCGAGGCGGTCGTCGAGCGCATCTCGCCGGTCGTCGACCCCGCCACCAGCACGGTGCGGCTGACGCTGCTGCTGCGCGACGCCGGCGCCGCCGTGCGCGCCGGCGGCTTCGTCAAGGTGCGCATCACCACCGACACCCACACCGACGCGCTGGCGGTGCCCAAGGCGGCCCTGGTCGAGGAGGGCGGGCTGCGCAGCCTGTTCGTGGCCGAGGCCGACACGGTGCGCAAGGTGGAGATCAACGCCGGGCTCTACGACGAGCAGTACGTGGAGGTGCTCGACGGCGTCGAGGAGGGGGCCTTCGTCGTGACGGCCGGGCAGGGCGGCCTGCGCCACGGCTCGCGCATCTCGGCCCTGAACGCGGCCGCGGCGGGCTACGGCGAGGCCGTCGTCGCCAGCGCGGCCGGACGCTGAGCGGGGGCGCGCCGTGAAGACCATCCGCTTCGCCGTCACGCACCCGGTCACGGTCTGGATGTCGACCATCGCCGCCGTCGTCTTCGGCGTCGTGGCCCTGGGCCGCCTGGACATGCGCCTGCTGCCCGCGATCCGCTACCCCAGCGTCACGCTGCAGACCGAGTTCCCCAACACCGCGCCCGCCGACGTCGAGAACCTGGTGACGCGCCCCCTGGAGGAGGCGGTCGGCGTCGTGCCCGGCCTGCGCCGCGTCCACTCCATCAGCCAGAGCGGCCTCTCGCAGATCACGCTGGAGTTCGGCTGGGGCACCGACATGGACTACGCCTCGCTGGACGTGCGCGAGAAGGTCGACCTGATCCAGCTGCCCGACGAGGCGCTGCCGCCGGTGCTGCTGAAGTACGACCCCGCCCAGGACCCGGTGCTGCGCATCGGCCTGTGGGGCGACGCCTCCCTGGCGCGCCTGCGCGCGGTCGCCGACGAGGTGCTCAAGCGCGAGATCGAGTCGCTGCAGGGCGTGGCCGCGGCCAAGGTCTCCGGCGGTCTCGAGGAGGAGATCCGGGTCGAGGTCGACGAGGACCGCCTGTCGGCGCTGGGCGTGCCCATCGCCGCGGTGGCCGAGGCGCTGGCCCAGGAGAACGTCAACGCCTCGGGCGGCCGGCTGCGCGACCGCAACGCCGAGTACGTGGTGCGCACGCTGAGCCGCTTCGCCTCGGTGGACGACATCGGCGAGGTGATCGTCGGCGCGCGCGACGGCCGCGGCGTGAAGCTGCGCGACGTGGCCGCGATCACGCGCACCCACCGCGAGCGCACGACCATCACCCACGTCGACGGGCGCGAGAGCGTCGAGATCGCCGTCTACAAGGAGGGCGACGACAACATCGTCGACATGGCCGCCGCGGTGCGGCGCCACCTGGAGCGGGTGGCCGAGCAGCTGCCCGAGGGCATGGAGGTCGCGGTCCTGTTCGACCAGTCGGTGTTCATCGCCAAGGCCGTGGGCGAGGTGCGCGACAACGCCCTGCTGGGCGGCCTGCTGGCGGTGCTGGTGCTGTTCGTCTTCCTGCGCGAGCTGCGCAGCACGCTGATCATCAGCGTGGCGATCCCCATCTCGATCGTCGCCACCTTCATCCTGATGTACGGCCGCGGCGTGTCGCTGAACGTGATGTCGCTGGGCGGGCTGGCGCTGGGCGTCGGCATGCTCGTCGACAACTCGATCGTGGTGCTCGAGGCCATCCACCGCAAGCGGGAGGACGACCCGGGGCTGTCCCCCGCCGCGGCGGCCGAACGCGGCGCCGCCGAGGTCAGCGGCGCGGTCGTGGCCTCGACCCTGACCACCGTCGCGGTGTTCGTGCCCATCGTCTTCGTGGTGGTGGGCGTCGCGGGCCAGATCTTCCGCGACCAGGCGCTGACGGTGACCTTCTCGCTGCTGATCTCGCTCGCGGTCGCGCTGACCTTCACGCCGATGGCCGTCGCCTTCGGGCAGGGCGGGGGCGGGGAGCCGGCGCGCGGCCCGGCGCCGCTGCGCGCGCGGATGTCGGCCTGGACCCGCTTCGCCGGCGGCGGCCGGCCGGCCC